>JAFSVP010000021.1 GCA_017444905.1 Bacteroidales bacterium | reverse complement strand
CATAGCTCATCTCGGGCGTAGGGCGGATATTGTCGAAGATGAAGACGTTGATGCCGTTCGCCGACAGGACCTTGGCGGCAATCTTCGCGAAGTCCTTGCTGTTGTTGCGGGAGTCGAAGGAAATGACTACCGACGGGCTGTCGTCGCTGACGTTCTTCAGGATATAGTTGGCAAGACCCTGGGTTGCCATACCCACGGTGTATTTGTTCATCCTGTTGGTGCCGGCGCCCATAATGCCGCGCAGGCCTCCGGTGCCGAATTCGAGGTTCTTGTAGAATGCATCTTCAAGAGCTGCCGGGTCCTCGTTGCGCATACGGAGGATCTGCATCTTGGTTTCCTGGTCGAAGTCGCCTTCAAGCCACTGCTGTGCTTTGAGTTCAAATTCTTTCATATCTCTTTGCAAGTTTCGTTTACCGTTTCGAAAACGCGGCCGGGATATTTCTCCAGTATGCCGCGGTTATGCGTCACCATCACTATGGCGGTGCCGTTTTCCGTGTTGATTTTCTTCAGGAGCCGGAGTATCCCGCCGGCTGTTTCGGAATCGAGGTTGCCAGTGGGCTCGTCGGCAATGATTACGCTCGGCTCGTTCAGGATGGCGCGTGCTATCGCAATGCGCTGCTGTTCGCCGCCGGAGAGCTGGTGGGGCATCTTGTGGGCCTTGGTCTGCATCCCCACGGCCTCGAGCACTTCGGCGGTGCGCCTGTCCATTGCCTCGCGGTCTTTCCAGCCGGTGGCCTTCAGCACGAACTCGAGATTGGCCTCCACGCTCCTGTCCATCAGCAGCTGGAAGTCCTGGAAGACTACGCCGAGCTTTCTCCTGAGGTAAGGTATGTCTTTTGTTTTCAGCTCTTTGAGATTGTATCCGCAAACTACGCCTTCCCCTCCGGCGAGAGGGTTTTCGGCGGTGATTGTGCGTATGATGGAGGTCTTGCCGGTGCCGACTTTGCCTACGATGTACACCAAATCTCCCTCGGCAACCTCCATATTCATCCCGTAAACCACTATTCCTTCGCCGCTGCTAATGTCCGCATTGCGGAACGAGATGATATTTTTCATAAAAATGTGGTTGTTATTTCTGCAAATATAACTTATTTTGAGTAAATTTGTGAGTTAAAAGATAAAATTATGCGAACCGGATACATTTTGGCGGCTCTGCTCCTGCCCCTGAGTCTTCTTGCATCCCCCGACACGGGTAAGGACAAGTGCAGGGAGGCCGCCCGGCTTTACGGCAGCGGCATGTACGAAAGGGCGCGCTCCCTGCTCCTCGACTGCAAGGGCGACCCGGTGGCCGACGGCTACGGCGTACTGTGCGCGATAAAGATGCAGAGCGAGGGCTTCGAGAAGGAGATTGCCTCATACGAAGCGCGCCACGGGCGCAGTTCCCTCTCCGACGAGATTGATTTCGAGTACGGCCGAGTCCTCTTCGACAAGGGCCGTTACGCCGACGCTTCGGAGCGTTTCGATATGGTCGGCGGAGCCCGCCTCGACAAATCACTCCTGCCGGAGTTCGAGTTCAAGCAGGGTTACTCCGCATTTGCCAGGGGCCTTTACAAAGAGGCCGAGCCCCATTTCCTCGCAGTCGAAGAGTTGCCGATGTCAGACTACAGGGCCCCGTCGCGCTACGCAATGGGCTATATGAGCTATGTGGCCAAGGATTTCGACACCGCGGCCCGCTGGTTCGAGCTCTCTTCCACCGACCCCCGCTTTGCTGAGCTCTCGGAGTTCTATCTCGTCGACTGCCGCTTCATGCGGAAAGACTACGACTACGTGCTCGACAGGGGAGTGGCCATCTTCGACCGCGAGCCCGGCGTGCGACGTTCTCACCTTGCCCGCATCATTTCGGAGTCCTACCTCGTCAAGGGCGACAAGAAGAAGGCCCGCGAATTCTTTTCCGAGACCTCCCGCGACAAGATGACCCGCTCCGACTACTTCTACGCCGGCTCCGTGCTCTATGCGGTGGATGATTTCAAGGGCGCGGCGGAGAATTTCTCGAATATGACCGACCGCAGCGACTCCCTCGGGCAGATTGCCAACTACCAGCTGGCCAACGCCCTGCTCCAGACGGGCAACAACGTCGGCGCGATGAACGCCTTCCGCGACGCTGCGGCAGTGTCCTGGAACCCTGCGATGCAGGAGGACGCTATGTTCAACTACGCCAAACTGTCGTTCGATCTCAACAAAGACACTTCCGCATTCGCTTCATACATAGAGCGTTACAACACCTCGAAGAGGGGAGCGGAGATTTACAACTATATGGCCCTCTCGGCACTTTACGACCGCGATTACGCCGCTGCCGTGGAGGCTTACGACAAGATAGACGAACTCGACGAGAGCCAGCACGGCAACTATATCAAGGCCTTCTACCTCAGGGGCGAGCAGCTCGTTTCGAGCGGCGCCTACCGCGACGCCATCCCCTGCCTGCGCGCTGCGGCCTACTACCTGCCGAAGAACAACAGGCTCAACCAGCTCTCGCGCTACTGGCAGGCCGAATCCTGCTACCGCACAGAGAGTTACGGCGAGGCCGCACAGATTTTCGCCGACCTCTACAACCTCTCCGCCCTTCAGGAGACTCCCGAGGGCGGGCGGCTCTCGTACAACGCCGCCTATTCCCATTTCAAGGCCGGTGAATACGCCCAGGCCGCGCGCTGGTTCGACATCTACCTCAACGAAGGCGACAAGGCCTGCCGCGCCGACGCCCTTCTGCGAAGGGGCGACTGCGACTTCATCACGAGGAACTACTACGGCGCCATTTCGGCCTACCAGAAGGCCGTTTCCGAGATTCCCGTCACCGAGAACATTTACCCCTATTACAGGCTTGCACTTGCATACGGCCTGTCCGGCGACAGCAAGTCCAAGGCGGCGGTGCTCGCCAACGTCGAACTCGCCGATTCGTCCACCCCTATGTACTCCGAAGGGCTTTACGAGCTCGGCCGTGCCTATATGGACATATCTGAGAACGACAAGGCGCTCGAAGCCTTCACCCGTCTGCGCGACACTTCGCAGGACCGCACGGTCCGCGCAAAGGCCCTCATAGGGATAGGGATGGTGAGCCGCAACGAGCGCGACTACGACTCGGCCCTCTCGGCCTACAAGGAGGTCGTGACCCTCGTCCCGGGAAGCGAATTCTCCGAAGACGCGCTGCTTGCAATAGAGTCGATATACCAGGCCCGCAAGGAGCCCGAGAAGTATCTGGAATACCTGGAGAAGAACAATCTCGCGTCCGGCAAGACCGATTCCGACAAGGAATCCCTGTACTTCAACACCGCCGAGCAGATTTTCCTGGGCGGCAACTACGTGCAGGCGGCCGCGTCGCTTCAGAAGTATCTCGACTCCTACCCTTCGGGCGCCCACGTATCGGAGGCTCGATTCTATCTTGCCGAGTCCTACCGTTCGCTGGGCAACAAGGAGAAGGCCTGCGACTTCTACGAAATGGTGATTGCCGGCACGGCGGAAAGCTCCTTCGGAGAGGCCGCGAGGCTACGTCTTGCCGAGCTTTCTTTCAGCCTTGAGCGTTATGCCAGGGCATACGAGGCCTATTCCGATCTTTTCGGCTATGCCCGTATGGATGAAAACCGCCGCACCGCCCTGCTCGGGATGATGCGCTCCGCCTACAGGGGCCGCTCCTGGAGCGATGCTTCCGCAGCCGCGGCGAAGGTGGAGGTCCTCCCCGACCTGCTTGCCTCCGAGATGCGCGAGGCCCGTTACATAGACGCCAAGTCGAAGCTGGCATCGAGCCTCCGCGACGAGGCGATGGCGCAGTTCCGCATCCTCTCGGCCGAGCCTTCCACCGCAGAAGGGGCCGAGAGCTGCTGCATACTCATACAGGACGCCTACGACAGGGCCGACTACGAGGGTGTGCAGAGGGCTGTCTATGATTTCTCCGGCAAGGCCGGAGGCCAGAACTACTGGCTTGCAAAGGCTTACATAATCCTTGCCGACGCTTTCGTGCAGCTCGGGCACTCTTCCAGGGCCAAAGACACGCTTGAGAGCATCCTGGCCGGTTACACCCCCGACACCCCCGACGACATCGCTCCCACCGTGAAGTCGAGGCTTGAAAAACTCTCTTCGAACAATCAGGCGCTATGAAGAAAACAATAGTTCTTTTCGCTGCGCTCGCAGCCCTGTCTTTCTCCGCTGCGGCCCAGAACCTGAACCCCGAGGTCCGGGTTATCAACGATTATATGATTTCGCAGGGCGAGGTCAGCAAGCTCGACCTGCCTATGGCAGTGCCCGATTCGCTGACGCATTTCGACTACCATTTCGACTACAGCGTGTCCGACTCGCCGTACAAGGGGGCTTACGAGTTTTCTCCCTATGCGGTAACGATTACTCCTGCGTTCCGCCCCTATGACGGACGTAAGCTTTTCCTGAAGGCGGGCGCAGGCTTCGTTTTCAAGCCCGAGCTCGACTTCGTATGGGCTCCGCTCGATACCAAGAAGGCTTCGCTGAACGTGTTCGCATCGGCTGACGGATACTGGGGCAACTATCTCAGGATAGGCCTGACTTCGTATGAAAGCGAGGCGGGAGAATACACCAAGGGCTATGATTTCGCCGCTACGGCAGGCCTCGACGGCCGTTTCTCCCTGGGCGGCTCCGACCTTCGCGTCCAGCTCGGATACGACGGCTTCTACAACGCCCACGAAGCAGTTGCAGGAGGAGCGTACCATTCCCCCTGGCTACAGGCCCGCTTCGGCTCCGAGGCCGGGCGCTGGATGGCTTACGACCTCGTGCTTACCGGGCGTTACATTTCCGACATGACGGAGGGCCCTGACCCGCTGAACGCCTTCGAACTGGGCTTCATCGCCCGCACCGCTCCCGGAATCAAGGGCTGGCCCGTGACGCCCCTGCTCGACCTCGACGTGGCTGCAAACAGCTGGTACACGGCCGTATCCATCAAACCGCACGCAACCGTCAACCTCGGAGGCTTCGACATTGACGCGGGCGTTTCCGTAGGCTATGCCGGGCGCTTCACCATCCACCCCGACGTTACTGTCAAATACAAGATTCCCGCCGCCGGGCTCGAACTTTTTGCAGGCGCCGTGGGCAAGGACCATCATATGCAGTATTCCGACTACAAGTCGCGCTACCATTTCTACTCCACGCAGTACGGGAACCCTTCCACCATACGCGAGACCGCGGACTTCTTCCTCGGCGTCAGCGGGCACGCAGGCACTTCCTTCCAGTACAAGCTTGACGGAGGCCTGAGAATGCTGGAGAACGCCCCCTTCTGGGCCATGGAAGGCGGTGCGGGCGAATCCCTGTTCTTCCAGCCCTGCAACCTTTGGCACGCAAGCCTGAAACTTTCGTGGAGTTCAGAGAACTTCTCTGCGGAAGGCAAGGCCGATTTCACGAAGCCTCTGCGCGAGCTTGACCCCGGGGTGTTCGCTCCCTCGATGGTTACGGGCGGCGTTGAATTCGGATACAACTGGCTGAAACGCATTTACGCGGGCATATCCGCCAGCGGCGCCCTTCGCCGCACGGCCGTTTACAACGGCGCCGAGAAGCATATTCCCGGCTACGTCGACCTCGGCGTAAGGGGCGAGTACAAGTTCAGCCGCAAGCTTTCGTTCTGGCTCAAGGGTTCCAATCTCCTTGCCCAGGACATACGCATCAGCCCGATGGTGTCGGAATGCGCACCTGCGGTCGTCGCGGGGGTTATTTTAAATTTCTGAAAAAAACGATATATTTGTAGGTTCTGAAACATAGTTTTTAAAATGATAGACCAGGAAGAGATGAAAGTGGCGGAAGAGCAGTATTCCGCAAACAGTATCCAGGTGCTTGAAGGCCTCGAGGCCGTGCGCAAGCGCCCCTCTATGTATATCGGCGACGTGGCTGAGAGGGGTCTGCATCACCTCGTGTATGAGGTCGTCGACAACAGTATCGACGAGGCCATGGCCGGATTCTGCGACAACATAGACGTGCGCATCCTCAACGGCGACTCAATCCGCGTAGCCGACAACGGCCGGGGCATCCCCACGGGCATGCACGAGAAGGAGCACCGTTCCGCCCTCGAGGTCGTGCTCACCGTGCTTCACGCCGGCGGCAAGTTCAGCAAGTCGAGCTACAAGGTGTCGGGCGGTCTTCACGGCGTGGGCGTGTCCTGCGTCAACGCCCTTTCCGATTCGCTCGTGGCCGAGGTCCATCGCGAGGGCAAGGTCTTCGTGCAGAAGTATTCCAAGGGCAAGCCCCTCGGTCCCGTTGAAGTT
>JAFSVP010000201.1 GCA_017444905.1 Bacteroidales bacterium | reverse complement strand
CTGCAGCCATCCTCGTAATCGCAGGCGTCATGGCGCTTGCTTCCTGCTGCAATGAAGGCAGCTGCTGCAATAACGGAAAGGGCAGCAAAGAATGCTGCAAATGCGATAACTGCAAATGCTGCAACGAATGTGAGGCGCCCGCGGAGGTGGTGACGGAAGAGATGTTCCGCACTTCCAAGAGCTGGGACGGGGCCGACCTGCCCGACTATTTCGAAGGACGCCCCGAACTGGTGGCGATGAAGTACGTCATTCCCGCCGGGAAGAAGCTCGGCTGGCATCATCACGACGCGCTGAACTACGGCGTGCTGGTGCAGGGCGAGCTGACCATCATCGACGTTGACGGCAACACCAAGGTCGTGCACGAGGGCGAGGCTATCGTCGAGATGGTGGGTACGGTACATCACGGCGAGAACCGCGGCGACAAGACTGTAGTCCTGTATATGTTCTACTCCTCGAAGGAGGGCCTGCCTCTCTCCGTCGCCCATCCGGAAATCCCCCTGGAGTAGAAGCCCAATCAGTCACGCAATTCCGGCACTCATTTAAGAAGCTGTTGATTTTAAACAGCTTCCAAGGAGTTCAAACCTAAAAAAACAGGACGATGAAACTTTCCAACGGATACGATATCCCCTCTCCCGGCTTCGGGACTTACAAGACTCCTGACGGAGAAGTCTGCATCGAAGCCGTGCGCACGGCCATCGAGGCGGGTTACACCCACATCGACACCGCAGCCGTTTACGGCAACGAGCGCTCGGTGGGCGAAGGCCTGAGGCAGAGCGGAGCCGACCGCAGCAAGCTGTTCATCACCAGCAAGGTATGGAACACCAACAGGGGTTACGACAACACCCTGCGCTCTTTCGAACAGTCGCTCTCCGACCTCGGCCTCGACTATCTCGACCTTTTTCTGATTCACTGGCCGGCCAACAGGCAGCAGTTCGGCGACAGGGCCGATGCCATTAACCTCGACACCTGGCGCGCCATCGAAAGGCTGGTTGACGAGAAGGTGCTCCGCTCCCCCGGGCTAAGCAACTTCTATCCGCTTTATATGGAGCCCATCCTTGCCAACGCAAACATTGCTCCCGTAGTCGATCAGATAGAATTCCACCCCGGGTTGCTCCAGACTGAAACGCTGGCACTCTGCAAAGCTAACGGCATACTCGTAGAGGCCTGGAGCCCGCTTGGCAGAGGGCATCTGATGGACAATCCTGTGATATGCAAAATTGCCGAAGCCCACGGAGTTACGCCTGCACAGGCAGTCCTTCGCTGGTGCCTGCAGAAGGACGTCCTTCCACTGCCAAAGTCGGTGCACGCTGACCGTATAAGGGAGAATATAGACATCTTCGGTTTCACGCTGAGCGACGAGGAGATGGCAACTCTCGACGCCATCCCTGAGGTGCGTTACGGGTCCAACCCCGACACGATAGCATACTGACACTCAGCGCAGTGTAAACAGCCGTGAAGGAGTTTCGCGAGGCAGGGCCACAAGCTCTGCCTCGCCCTTGAAGGGCAGGCTGGCAGCAAGAGCGAGCTCCGGCGTGTTGTTGTGCTCGCTAAGGTGGCAGAGGAAGATATGTCCGAGGCCCAGATGGGCGAAGGCCGCTAAGGCTTCGGCGCATCGGGCGTTGGAAAGATGTCCGTGGCCGTCGCGGATGCGGTCCTGCAATTCTTTGGGGTAAGGGCCGTTAAGCAGCATCTCGTCGTCATAGTTGCTCTCGACGACTACGGCGTCGGCCTGGCGGGCAAGGCTGACGGCTTCTTCAGTCATCCTGCCTATATCCGTCATTATCACGAATTTGAAATCGTCCAGCATAAGGGCGTAACCCACCGTGTCGCTGGCATCGTGAGGGACTTTGAAATAGCGTGCGTATATGCGCCCGGGGATAATCTCGTTCCAGGCCGACGGGCGGAGTTCCCTGCGGCAGGAGGATATCTGCCCCCTTGTAACGAAATGCGACGACAGGGCCCTGTGCAGCTTCTCCGTGGCCCATACGGGCTTGCCCAGATGCTTGCAGAACGAGCCCAGCGAGCGTATGTGGTCCATATGGTCGTGAGTAACCAGCACGGCGGAGAAGTCGTCTGTGCAGAGGCCGTCTGATACCAGCTCCTTTTTCAGCCGTCTGGGGCTAACGCCTGCGTCGATGATTACGCCGGCCTCGCAGCGCCTGCCCTCGTCGGGAAAAAGCCCGATGAAATAGCAGTTGCCGCAGCTCCCGGAAGAAAAGGACTTGAATTTAACGTGCATCATCGGAGCAGTATTTATCGATTACGCCGTAGGCATCGCGTACGCCAAGTTCTCCGGCACGCGACAGGTCGATACAGCCTTTCTCCCTGTCTTTCAGATATATGAGCACAAGTCCCCGGTTGAAGTAGGCGTCGCCCATATATGGATACTTCTCTATCGCAACCGTATAGTCGCCTATCGCCTCCACCAGCTCGTTGCCGAGGCAGTGCAGGTTGCCGAGATTGAAATACAGGTACGGGATGTCGGGCAGCAGGCTTATGGCCTCCTGCATATCGGAAATCGCCTCGGAGTAGTCGTAACTGTGCGAAACCGTATCCGAAACCCTAGCCCTGGTAGCGCCCTGGTCGTCCATTGAAAGCACCTGCACGTTTCCTTCGAGCGAAGCGATGAAATCTATCATCTCCGCCCTCAGCACTCCCCTGTTCATCAGGTAGAACGCCTTGTAGAAGGAGGCGAGGGGGTCGGAAGAAGAGTCGGAGCCTGCAGTCTCGACCGCCCTGTCGAAGAATCCGAGGGCGACGGCGTACTGCTTCTGCTGGAGCTCGTACAGGCCGCGGAGGAACCAGGTCTGAGAGGGGGTCAGGCTTGCTGCTGTTGATTTTTACAGAAATGGCAGATAGCGGCGAGATAGGTTTTGAGGAGTATGTGATTTAGTTAAAGAAAGAAATAATATATACAATACTTTGTATACATCATATTTATTTCTGATTTCAGGTCTTGATATAACTGATGATTGTGGGTTATAATGGACATAGTCAGAAATATGGAAAGAACAGCAGCCGAAGAAGAAATTTGAGCTTTATTCAAAGCTTAAAGAATACAAAAGGAAATTAGAAAAATTGTCATTCCGAACGAAGTGAGGAATCTTAATGAATAATACTATCGAGGAGAATACACTATGGAAAAATTAAAAATGCACACCCCCGACATAGCGGAGGAAAACTTCAAAAAACTT
>JAFSVP010000200.1 GCA_017444905.1 Bacteroidales bacterium | reverse complement strand
TTCGTTCACGATGGGAGCAAAGGGAGACGCCAGGGTGCCTACGAAATCGGTATTCGCCAGCATCGCGTCGCGCAGAGGGTGTTTCGACGCCGGAGCATACTCCAGACGGGCCTTCTGTATGAGGTCGGCAACCTGCACACCTGACGGGCAGGCCACCTCGCAGCGTTTGCAGCCCAGGCAGTATTTCAGGGCGTAGTCGTAGAACTCGGGATCTTTGAGGCGATAGCGTTCCTGGTCAGGGCCGGCCTTCTTGGGGCCGGGATAGAGCGGATTGGCCGCCATCATGGGGCAGACTTCGTTGCATATCGAGCACTTCTGGCAGGCCTCGAAATTCAGTTTAGATACATTAGCGTCCTGCATCGAGCTTTCCTCCAAGTATTTTTCCCACGGCGAAAACGTTCTCCACGGGCTTGCCGCCCTTGAGAATCCTGCCGGCTTTGTCTGTTTTGACTCCGAAGCTTTCGAAGGGCTGCGGGGCGAAGAAATCGGGGTCGAACCATTTAGTACGGTCCTCCGGGAAATCCACATCCGCACCGAACACAGGTTCACGCACCCCTTCCATGTCAGCCACCAGTCCGCGGCTGAAGAAGCGTCCGGTAGCCAGCACGAACTCCGCCGCCTCGAGGCTTATGCCGTTGGCGGTTTTGACAGCCCGAACCGGGTCGGAGGCAGTGGCCCCCCAGAGGACTTCTTCAACGATATCACCGCGAAGAACCGCGATTCCGGCTTTAGTCAGGGAGTGGAGCTCAGAATAGGGTTTTCCCTTAAGCTCAGGTTCCAGGCTGTGGAGAGTGAGACCGGCGGCGACGAGGCAGACCTTCTGCCCGTCGGAGGCCCTGCGAAGGGCCTCGGCGCAGCCACTGCGCCCGCCGCCGATTATTACTGCATCATATTTCATAATCCTTCCTCCCGTAACGGTTACGCATGAACTCGGCCTCGCGCAGAGTGTCTCCCCAGAGCACCGGGGTCATCCCCTTCCAGCGCTCCTGCAGATAATCATCCACGAAGTGCTGCGCCTTTTCAGGACAGCCCAGTTCTTCGGCCAGTATTTCTGCAGCCCGACGCACGCAGTGATTACCCTGGCATGTACCCATTCCTATGCGGCAATGGCGCCTGAGATCCTGCAGATTGCGCACTCCGAATTCCTTTATGCAATATGATATCTCGGCCCTGGTAACCTGCTCGCATTCGCACACGAGTTCGGTTCCGGAACCGTCGAAGCTCATTTTTGCGGTTTCTGTGCCATGACGTCCTTCCGCAGCCAGGGAATGAAAATTCCCGTTTTCTTTACGGGCAGGTTTTTCCGAACCGGGAAGGGGCAGGTCCGCTGTGCGGCAGCGGGCCTTGACGCCGAGTTTGGAGCACACCAGATCGCTTGTCATTTCCGCCATCAGGCGCGCCGTGGTGAGTTTGCCGCCGGTAATCGTGATAAGTCCCGGCACGCCGTCGCGCTGCTCGTGGTCGAGCAGCACGATGCCGCGGCTGACGCTGCGGCCGTCTCCGCCCTCGGAGACGAGCGGCCGCACCCCCGCATAGGCGCGCAATATACGCGTCCGTGCCAGACACGGCACCAACTGCACCCCTTCCTTAAGGAGCAGTTCCACTTCGGCTGCGGTAACTCGCATATCGTCACACTTTTCAAAGGGGACCTTGTCGGAAGTGGTACCTAGCACGCTCACCGCGTCGTCGGGAACTATGATATCAGCGTTTGCGGGCTTGCGACAGCGGTTTATCACCACGTCGGCAACGCGATGTCCGAAGACCAGAAGGGCTCCTCGGCTTGGCAGCATAGAAATATGCACACCTGCCTTTTCGGCCAGTCCGGCAGCCCATATACCCGCTGAAAGCACAGTCTGGCTGCCGCGGTATTCGGCCACACCGTCTTTACTTCTGACTTTTACACCTACGACGCAGCCGCCGTCTTTCACGAAATCCTCCACTTCGGCGAACTTCAGCACATCCGCTCCGTGGCGAATCGCGTCCAGGGCATTTGCATCAGTGAGACGGAAGGGATCCACGCTGGCGTCGGGCACGCTCACCGCACCTATTATGGCAGGATTCACGACAGGAACCTCTCGCTTCACCTTCTCCGGGTCCAGGATCCTGGCAGGGATACCGGCCTCGCGGCATTTCTTCACAAAATCTGCCTGCCACTCCAAACCATCTTCCGGAAGGCTTATGAAAAGTCCCCCGGTGGATTCCACGCAGTTGGAAGCTATTTTTTTAAGGATAAGATTCTCGCGTATGCATTCGCCGGCGCCTTCCGGATCCGTTACCGCATAACGGGCGCCGCTGTGAAGGAGACCATGGTTGCGCCCGGAGGCGCCGTCGCAAAGGTCTTCCCTTTCAATGAGCAGCGTCCTGAGTCCGCGAAGCGCGCAGTCACGTGCCGTACAGGCTCCCGTTATGCCGCCGCCCACTATTATTACGTCGTATTCCTTGTTCCTGGTCGGTCTGCTTGACTCCCCCGCCATCTTCAATTGGTTTTAGTTGCGTTGGTTAGTCCGCTTCCTTTGGCTTAGTCTTAAACCTGTTTCAGCGGTTTTATGCAAAGAT
>JAFSVP010000199.1 GCA_017444905.1 Bacteroidales bacterium | reverse complement strand
TCGATGCCGAACACGTCGACTATCATGCCGCCCTTGGTGCGGGTCTTGACGAAACCCTTGACGACCTCGTCGTTCTCGAAAGCCTCGTTGACGCGGTCCCAGGACTTGAGGGCGCGGGCCTTCTTGTGGGAAAGGACGATCTGGCCCTTCCTGTCTTCGGGATTCTCGACGAGAACCTCTACGGTGTCGCCTACCTTGAGGTCGGGGTTGTAGCGGAACTCGGTGGCCATGATGACACCTTCGCTCTTGCCTCCGACGGAGACGATGACCTCGCGCTTGTTGATGGCGGTCACGACGCCTTCCTTGGTCTCGTTGGCGTCGATGCGGGAAAGGGTCTCCGCATACTTGGCCTCAATCTCGGCCTTGTCAGCGGTGCCGTACACCTCCGAGCCCTGCTCGAAAGCGTCCCAGTCGAACTGTTCGGGAGCCACCGATGCGTTGAGCACGGGGGCAGCCTGCGTTGTTTTTTCTTCTTCCATTGTTTTACGAATAAAAGCTAGTTGTTTGACTTTATGTTTTGTGCTTCGGGCCCGTAAGCCCTTAAAAGCGCGCAAATTTAGACAAAATATTTGATTTGCGAAAACTTAATTAGTATTTTTGCAGAATTGAAGCATTGAAGTATGAAAGATATTCTTCTCTGGCTGTCATCCACTCATTCCTGGCTGCAGGTGGTTTCGTTCGCCTGCGGAATGACATATATGATACTCCAGGTTTTCCAGCATCGCTGGATGTGGTATTTCAGCATTGCGGTTTCAGTCACCGCCCTGATTATTGCAGTTTCGAACCACGACGGAACGGAATGGGCTCCGCTCTGGGCCCAGGTAGCCCTTAACGTGTATCTGATAGTGATTGCCGTCGTGGGCATAATCAAATGGCGCAAACTCGATGGCGAGAGCGGAGGAAAGATTCACATAGTCCCGCTCTCCCGCAGGAGGCTCGTCACGGTACTGTGTATCGTTGCAGCCGGGACTCCCCTGCTGGCATTCGTCCTGGGCCGTTTCACGAGCGACCCTTCGCCTCTCATCGACGGGGCTTCGCTGGTCCTCAGCCTCGTGGCGGCCTGGCTGCTGTCGCAGTCGCACATCGAGCAGTATCTTTTCTGGATTGCAGGCAACCTGCTGATAATCGGCGTGTATGCAGGGCAGTCCAAATGGCCTATGGCGGCCATGTACGCGGGCTACATCGTCACCTGCGTGATAGGTTATTTCAACTGGAAGAAGAACGGAGTCACAGTGGAATGAGCCCTTCCGCGAACTATCCCTCAAAGGCCCTTCAGGAGGCCGTCGAAGCAATCAGTTCCCTCCCGGGCGTAGGCTCCCGGAGCGCCCTCAGGCTGGCCCTGCACCTCCTGAGGCAGCCCGCCGAGAAGATTCACCATTTCGCCGCGGCCGTTGACAATCTCGCAGAAGGCGTGCAGTACTGCAGGACCTGCAATATGGTGTCGGACGGAGAGCAGTGCTCAATCTGCGCCGACTCACGCCGCGACCACGACACGATTTGCGTAGTCGAGAGCGTGCGCGACGTGATGAGCATCGAGGCTACGGGGCAGTACAGGGGCGTTTATCACGTGCTCGGCGGCATCATCTCCCCCATCAACGGCACGGGCCCCTCCGACCTCAGCATAGGGGCGCTGGCAAAGCGCGCACGCCCCGGCGTGGAAATTATACTCGCCCTCCCGGGAGACGTTGAAGGCGAAACCACCTCCTTTTATATTTACAGACAGATTGAAGAGAGCGGATGCAAGGTCTCGACTCTTGCACGCGGGCTCGGCTTCGGCGACAATCTCGAATACGCCGATTCTCTTACGCTCGGCCGTTCAATCATTAACAGGCAGCCTTTCCATGTTGACAAGTAAAGCCATAATCATAGCGGCGTCGCTGTGCGCCGACAGCTTCGCCGTGACGCTCTGCTCCGGTACGCGGATGAAGGATACCGGGTGGAAAAGGGTCGCTATCGTTTCCGTCGTTTTTGCGCTGATACACTGCTGCTTCCTGCTTGCGGGCTGGGCTCTCGGCAACGCAGTTGCGATGCTTGTTCTGAAAGTGTCCCGAATCATAGGTTTCCTGCTGCTTCTGTACGTAGGCTCGTCGATGTTCCTTGACGGCCTTCAGGGCAAAGACCAGGGGCGCGACCTCTCGGTTATAAAGGGCGTAATCCTAGGCGCCATAGCCACGAGCATTGACGCCCTTGCGGTGGGAGCCGCCATCTCTATGGAAGAAGCCGGGCTCACCCAGGCCGCCGCCTGGCGCGACTTCATGCCTCTCCCCGTCGCCATCGTCGGAATCACCATCGTGACTGCCGCAGCCGGCCTGAAACTTGGCAAGGCAGCCGCGAGCGGAATAGGGAAACTCGCCGAGATAATCGGCGGACTCGTGCTGCTTCTGATTGCGGTGACGGTGCTCCTGGGAGCGTAGATGGGCAGTTTCTTGGAGCCGTGAGAGCCTGGTTCCTTATTTTTTTACACTGAAACGGTAAAGGCAGGTGTGCGAGTACGTCTGCCCCGGACGGAGTATTATGTCGGGGAAGGCGGGATTGTGCAGGGCGTCGGGGAACTTCTGGGTTTCGAACACGAGGGCGGCGTAGCGCGGCAGGGGCCCTGAACCGTCTTTGCAGGAAGTTTGCCCGTCGTTGAAGAAGAATCCGCTGTAGAACTGGAGCCCGGGCTGGTCGGAAAGGACTTCCAGGAAGCGGCCCGATTCCGGTTCAAGGAGGTACGCGGCCGGAACGAGGCTCCCCTCCCTGTGCGCTCCCCTGTCAATCACCCAGTTATGGTCGAAGCCGCGGGCGATGCGGACCTGCTCGTAGTCGGAATGCATTGCGTCTCCGATGCGTCTCGGCCTGCGGAAGTCGAGCGGCGTTCCGCTTACCGAGGCTATCTCCCCGGTGGGGATGAGCCCCTCGCCTACAGGAGTGTATCGGGAGGCGTTGATGGTTAGGACGTGGCCCAGGATATCGCCGTTACCTTCGCCCCTGAGATTGAAGAAGGGGTGATGGGCAAGGCTCATCGGGGTAGGCGCGTCGGTTTCAGCCAGGAATTCCACCTTGAGGGCGGAAGTCGAAGTGAGGGTATAGCGGACGCTGATGCTCTTGTTGCCGGGGAAGCCGCCGTCGCCGTCGGGATGCAGCACACTCATAAGGAGGCTGCTGTCGCTGCGTTCGCGTATTTCCCAGCAGCGCCGGTCGAGCCCTGTAAAGCCGCCGTGCAGGGTATTCGGCCCGTCGTTGGCTTCAAGCTCATATATTTTCCCGTCAAGTTCGAAGGAGGCTCCGGCGATGCGGTTGGCTACCGGCCCCGGGCTGGAGCCGAGGAACCTTTCACCGGGGGCGTCGGGAAGATATCCGGCGAGAGAGTCGTGACCGAGCACGACGTCGGCGAGACGCCCCTTCCTGTCGGGGACCCAGAGCGACACCACCCTCGCCCCGTAATTGGTAATCTGGGCGGTGAGACCGCCGCCGTTTATGGTGCAGAGCTCGACCCTGCCGCCACCGGCTTCCCCGTCGAAGGATTCTGCAGGAATCAACACGGGGCCGCTCTCGCACGAAACGAGGGCGGAAAGGAGAAAGGACGCAGCCATGAGGCCGAATAGCGGGCGAAGGGTAGTTCTCATAGCATCTTCTTGTGCTTGAACAACATCCATATACCCACTATCAGGAAGGCCATCAGCAGGGCGATTGCAAGCCAGGCCCACCACCTGGCCTGGAACGGCAGGGGCACGTTCATTCCGTAGAAGCTGGCGACGAGCGTAGCCGGCATCAGGAGCAGGGATACGAAAGTGAAAATCTTCATTATCCTGTTCTGCTCGAGATTGATAAGACCCACGACCGTATCCTGCAGGTACTCAAGCCTTTCGAAAGCAAAATTCGTGTGATTGATAAGCGAGGCTATATCCTGGAGTATGACCGACAGGTCTTCGCGCAGGCCGGTGTTCTTGGGGCAGCGCTTGCTCTTTATGATATTTGATATCAGGCGCTGCTTGTCAACCACGTTCTCGCGGACGAACATGGCGTTCTCCTGCAGCTGGTTGATATCAAGCAGGAACTCCTCGTTGATGTCTTCCTGCTGGTTGATGCGCTTGCTGAACTGCGAGACGTCCTTCGATATAAGCTCCACTATGTCGGCGTCGAGGTCGACTCGCTTGTCCATTATCTCCACAAACACGGTGAACCCGTCGGGGAACTGGTCGGGAAGGGCCTGTATCTTGCGCTGCAGGGTGTCGATGGAGCGCAGGGGTATCTCGCGGAGGGTAGTTATGACGCTGTCGGTGAGTATGAAGGAGACGGGATCCATAAGCATCTCGTCGTCGGCGGGAGAAAGGAAGTTGGTGTTGGCGTAGATGGCCTTGTCGTCTTCGGAGAAGCGGGAGGAGCTTTCAATCTCCTCCGCCTGGGCGCGGCTCTGGATTTCGATGCCGAGGAAGCTCTCGGTAGCACGTTTTTCCTCACCGCTCGGAGAGATGAGGTCAATCCAGAGGACATTGTCCCTGCCTATTTCGGCAAAACCGGTTCCGGTTTGCGCAAGACGGATCTCGGAACCGTCGCGGTAGAAAATCCTTATCATCCTGCACCTGCTTGATTTGCGACGCCCCGCCCGGAAGAGGAGCGACCCGCAAATATAGAAACTTTTTTAATAAAAAAGTCCGCCGGAACGGCCGGCGGACTCAATAAAGCGTAAAAAAACGGATTATCAGCGTCTAGCGGGCCTTGTTGTTGGAGCCGAGGACGTTGATAATCTTGTGGATATACATCTTTTTCATCTCCTCGCGGGCGGGCTTCAGATACTGCCTCGGGTCGAAGTGGCCGGGGAATTCGGCGAAGTGCTGACGGATTGCCGCGGTCATTGCCAGACGGCTGTCGGAGTCGATGTTGATCTTGCAGACAGCGCTCTTCGCGGCCTTGCGGAGCTGCTCCTCGGGGATACCGACTGCATCGGGCAGTTTGCCGCCGTTGGCGTTGATGATGTCAACATACTCCTGAGGGACGGAGGAAGAGCCGTGGAGGACGATGGGGAAGCCGGGGAGCTTCTTCTCAATGGCCTTGAGCACGTCGAAAGCAAGCGGCGGGGGCACGAGGCGGCCGGTCTTGGGGTCGCGGGTGCACTGCTCGGGCTTGAACTTGTAAGCGCCGTGGCTGGTGCCGATGGAGATTGCGAGGGAGTCGCACTTGGTCTTCTTGACGAAGTCGATGACCTCCTCGGGCCTGGTGTAATGGGACTCTTCGGCGGAAACCTCGTCCTCAACGCCGGCGAGCACGCCGAGCTCGGCCTCGACGGTGACGTCGAACTGGTGCGCGTACTCGACGACCTTCTTCGTGACCGCGATGTTCTCCTCGTAGGGGAGGGACGAGCCGTCGATCATGACGGACGAGAAG
>JAFSVP010000198.1 GCA_017444905.1 Bacteroidales bacterium | reverse complement strand
CAGTGTGCTGATTACAAAGATGGAATCCCATGGACTGATTCAGCGAAAGGGAGAAAAGCGTGGCATCCGCTACCTGCCGACCGAGCGTTTTGCCAAAATGTTCTGATGTCCAAAATGTCCAAAATAGTTGAACGATGTCTTAATACACTAATATTTAGCTGGTTGAGTATTGTTCAAAAGATGTCCATAATTACCGGGCGGACATAATACCATATATAAGGAGGTCAATAATCTGGCGTTGGCCTTCTTCTTATTATGTGTCGGTTGTAAAGTTTGCTTTACACAAGCTGTCATAGTTTGCAATCAGTCGAAGGACATTGCCCAAATCTCAACAATTATTGATGTTTCGGTAGTAATTACAATAAGACTGCAAAAGAATGAAATAATAATCGTATATATCCGTGATTTGATCGGGGGCAAGTCTCTTTGATTTTTTCTCCATATGTAACTTTAGATAACCATTACAAGTTACATATAAAAAGTAAGGAAAGCAAATGCTCCGTCCTCGTCAAGGCAGATATATGTGGGACGGACTCAGTTTGTCTTATACACCGCAGTAAGGAGCAGCCGCCGTTTTTTCGCGGTGAGGAGGTGGGTGGGGGACTCGAAGGTTTTGCCGCTGAGGGTGACGGTGCCAGAGGGCTCGGTGCGGTAGCGCATGAGGAGGGCGCAGAGCTTTTCGAAGGTGCCGGCGCTGAACGACGCTCCTTCCAGCAGTCTCCAGAGTATGAAGCGCCAGTGCTCGTATGAGAGGAGGGCGGGTACGTCGATGCTGACGCTGTCATCCGAGATGCTGCAGATTTGCTCCCGGGCAGCCTTGAAGTACTCGTCGGCAATGGCTTCGGCCTCTCCGAAGCGTCCGATGTCTTCAGATAGGGTCCGTATGAACGAGGGGTTGATTTCCGCGAAAACGGGGAATACCCGGTTGCGGATTTTGTTGCGCTTGTATTCGTCGGAGGAGTTGGTGCTGTCGTTGCGCCAGCTATGACCGTTCTCGCGCATCCAGGCTTCGATTTCTTTACGGGAAAGGTCCAGAAGGGGACGGACCGTATGCACTTCACAGTTGCCGTACGTCAGGACGCTTTCTCTCGGGATGCCCTTGAGACCCCTGGAACCCGTTCCGCGAAGGAGGTTCAGCAGCAGCGTCTCTGCATTGTCGTTGGCGTTGTGGGCGGTTGCGACGCATCCGTATCCGTGCTTCCGGCATAATTCTCCGAACCAGCGATATCGAAGCTCACGGGCAGCCATCTCTACGGAAATGCCTCTGTTACCGGCATAAGACATGGTGTCGAAGCGCTTGACGTGCAGGATGATGCCGGCCTTTTTGCAGCTTTGGCGCACAAGCAGCTCGTCGCCGTCGGATTCTTCTCCGCGAAGCGAGAAATTGCAGTGTGCTACGGCAAAGGCCTTACCCCTGAAGAGCACCGGCGCCCTGTGCAGCAGGTACATCGAATCGACGCCGCCGCTGACGGCAAGCAGAATCCGGTCGTGCTGCGGGGTTTCGGGCATCGTGTTCGGGAACCTGTAGGCGGCCGTGCGTCCGGCACTATTACTTTTTGCCTCCGAGCGTGTAGCTGAAGTTGAAGGCCAGGAATTCCTTGAACTGAATCGCACTGCGGCGCCCGTCAATCTCCACGATAGGGTCGTAGATGGCCCAGGTGCTCAGGCCTATGTTGAAGAACTTGGCAAGCTGCCAGGTAATCTTGTTGTCCCAGTTTATGCGGTTCTGCCTGAACGGGGCGTTGAGGTAGTCGGTGAACAGTACCAGCTGGGTTTCGAACCTGAAGACGTCGTTGATAGTGAACTTCGCGTTCATCTTTATCTGGGCACCGAGCTGGAAGAGGGCGTAGCCGTAAGTGCCGAGCGTCTCGTCGATTACGGGCATACCGTAGGACTTGCGCAGCGACTCCTCCATACATATCGTGAAGCCTCCGGAGAGGGGAGCGACGTTGATATCGAACCAGTCGGAAGGCTTCCACTCCATACCGAGGGCCACGTTGGTGTAGGCGGGTGAAATGAATCCTGACTTGAGGCCGGTGGCTTCCCAGGCGCCGGACGCGTCCTGAGTGTATTTGTTGTAGGTGTTGCTGAACTGGGAGCGGAAATCGAAGCTGGCCGTGTAGTTCCACTTGCTCTCCTTGCCCGTCTTGTAGGCGAAGCGGCTTTCCAGATAGATGCGGT
>JAFSVP010000197.1 GCA_017444905.1 Bacteroidales bacterium | reverse complement strand
CTTCATCCCTGCTCGGCCCCAGCGCCGCTCTCATCCTGAACGCCGCCAAACATATGGCCGGCATCTCCCATCCGGTGAAACTCATCCCCCAGCAGATGATAGAGCCCATTCAGCGCACCAAAGTGAGCTTCCTCCACGGACACAACCCCCGCCTGCACACCGACGAGGTGCTCGTGGCCCTCTCGATGCTGAGCATCCAGGACGATAACTGCCGCCGCGCGCTCGAAACCCTGCCCCTTTTCGAGGGCTGTCAGGTGCATTCCACCGTGATGCTGAGCGAGGTGGACCAGAAGATATTCAAGAAGCTGGGAGTAGGGCTTACCTGCGACCCCGTTCACAAGAGCAAATAGGCGGCTTGGGTGCGGATGACACGCCCGGGGCTTGTCGTTGGTATGAAAGGCAGCCGCTTGTTCAGCCCTTGCCGCCAGCAGCAGCATCCTGCAGGCTCTTTGCGGCCGAGGCGCCGGCAAGGCTTCCGGTGCTGAACGCGCACTGCAGGTTGTATCCGCCGGTGTCGGCGTCGACGTCGAGCATCTCGCCGCAGAAATACAGCCCCTTTACGAGCCTCGATTCCATAGTCTTCGGGACGACGTCGGCGGTGCTGACGCCACCGGCCGTAACCACGGCGCGCTCGTAACCCGTGAACCCTTCCAGCTCGAAGCGCCAGTCTTTCAGGAGCTTTGCTGTCTGCCGGGGAGTCGTGGCCGGAGGAAATGCTTCGACGAGCTCGCGGGGCAGGAGTTTTCCGAGCAGGACCTTCTGCCTTGCGGCAGGTGAGAGCCTGCGGCTTCTCGGGTCTTCGTTTATTGCAGCCGAGAGGGCGGAGATACGCTCCGCAAGGCCGTTCTCATCTTCTCCTGGCTTGAGGTCCAGTGAAAGGCTCGTTTTGGCTCCGTTCAGCATCAGTTTTACCGCCTTGCGGCTGAGGTTGAACTCCGCGGCGCCCTCGATTCCGCAGTCGGTGAAGTCCAGCTCCCCGAATTCGGATTCCACCTCGCTGCCGTCGGCAAGAAGGTGCAGGCAGATGTTTTTAAGATGTATTCCGCAGAGTTTCTGTCCGTATGCGCTGAGGGGCGTGCTGCGGGGTATGTGCCCCTTCATTTCGGCGGAGCCGGGGGCGGGAGCTTCCTTGTATCCTTTTGGTACTACGGCGGTTAGAGAGGGGAAGGTAGTGCAGATTCTGTGCCCTGCGCCCTCCGCCCAGCGTATTCCGTCTCCGGTGGAGCCTGTGGCGGGGTAGCTCAGTCCGCCGGTGGCCAGTATAAGGCGCCTGCAGTAGTGGGAGCGTCCGTCGAAAGCATCTATTTTGAACCATCCGCCGGGGGAGTCGGGGAGCGTCACACCTGCCACTTCGAACTCCGTTTCAATCTTCACTCCTTCGCCGAGGCACCCCCTTACGAGGGCGTCCACTACGTCGGAGGATTTGTACGAGGAGGGGAAGGCACGGTCGCCCCTTTCCACTACGGAGGGCATTCCGAGCGATTCGAACAGCTCTATCGCGCCCTCAGGCCCGAAGGCGTGGAAGGCGGGACGCAGGAACTGGGCGTTTGCCTTTATGCGGGCCGAGAATCCGTTCCAGTCTTTGAGATTGGTGAAGTTGCAGCGCCCCTTGCCGCTAATCATTATCTTTCGAGCGGGCCGTGGCATCTTTTCCAGTACTCCCACCAGCAGGCCGCCGGCAGAGTGCCCGCCATCCGAAGAATGGCTGCCGCCGCCGGTGTCTGCGCCGTTGCTGAGGGAGGCGCAGCTGTTCCCGCCGCCGTCGCCGGTGGCGCTTTCGCGCTTGCGTATGCTCCTTGCCGCCGACATCGCCGCCATCAGTCCGGAGGCACCTCCTCCTATTACAAGTATGTCGTATTTCATCTCCGGTTCGCGAGTAAAAATTTCACTCCGGCAAAGATACTGCTATTTTTAGAAGTTAATTAACTTTAAACAGCTTCTTATTGCTAAATCGCAAATAATGGCTAAATTTGCCGAATTGAATATATTTAATCAATCAATATTTTTTTTATGTTGTTTATTAATAATGATTTCTGTAGTCCGGCATACAGTTCTCCGGATTGCAGCGGCTGGGCCTCCGTTCCCGACGCTATCATCTGCCAGAGCGGCACTACCAAGGACTGGGTAGAAGACGAAAACTGGATCTAGCGATGAAAAGGATTCTTGCACTTTCAGGGCTGATGACGGCAGCCGTCATCTCCCTCACCAACTGTAAGCAGCAGGTCGTATCCGAGCCTGTCGTTCCCGCTACCGTCCGCATCACCGTTTCGTCGGAAGGTACCAAGACCTCCGCTTGGGGATATTCGACCTTGTGGTCTGAAGGCGACGCAATCAATATCTATCACACTGAGGAGCATATTCCCGCTCCTTCGTATATGAACGACGGCATGTACACTCTCGTCGAGGGCGCAGGTACCAAGGTGGGCGTTTTCGAGGGCCCCGCGTTCGACCTCGACCCGACCTCGACTTACACCTTCTACGCGGTTTATCCTTATCGCGAGTATGTTCTCAGCCCTACCGGAGAGTCGTCGTACCGCTACGTCGGCAACCGCAACTCAATGACGCAGGATTGTTCCACGAATAACGTCTGGGCTCACCTCTGCGGCTCCGAGTGCCCCCTGTATGGCGTTGCCAAAGGTGTAGGCTCTGACGAGCTCCCCAGCTTCGAGATGACTCATCTCTCCACCCTCCTGGATATCTGGGTAAGGAATTCCACTGAGCAGAAGTTCCTCGTCAAGTCGGCGACTCTCGAGGAGACACAGCCCGTGGCCGGACAGTTCAATATCGACATAACCGGCGCCGAGCCCGTTTATACTCCCGTTGAAAACCAGACTGTAAACAAGGCTGTCCTGAATGTTTCCGGCAACGACTGGCTTGAAGCCGGCACCGGCGATCATTACTATCTGCCCGTGGTTCCTTTCGTACACAATCTCAGCGAGACATTCAGGATAGATATTCTCGTCGAGCAGGAGAACGGCACTATGGGAGTGTTCGAATACCTCAACAATGAGCTTACCGAGGCTCAGGCCACTTTCAGGCCCGGTCTCGTGAAAACGGTCCAGATTGTGGTTGATGCAATCCGCACGGTTTCTTACGACAAGATTTCTCACGTCCTCGAAGGAATTGTCGGCAATCAGTTCGTGGTGAACAACGCCCTCGTAACTTATGTGTACGACAAGGGCTTCTTCATCAAGGACAACACCGGCACCATTCTGGTTTATCTCGGCGAGGCTCCTACCGTCGCTCCCGGCGACCTGGTCCTCGTTAGCGGAACTACCAGCAGCTACTCCAACATGGTGCAGTTCAACAAGCCCACATACGAGCTCAAGGCGTCCGGTTACCAGGTTCCTTTCGAGCCTGCTGCCTGGACTGCCACCGAGCTCGACGCAGCAGGGTCTTCTCCCACCTTCGCGGAGGTTTCGATTGATGCAACTGTAAAAGTCGGTTCCAGTTCTGCGACCGCCACTGTCGAGGGCTCCACTGCAACCCTGTCGCTTACTGCTTCGACCAATCCTTCCGTAACCCTTGCTGCTGGCAAATATAACCTTCAGGGCTATGTCTGGGGCTTCTACGGAAGCAAGGTTTATATGTATGTGAAGAGTGCTACCGCTCTTCCCTGGCTTGATGTCAATCCTTCGAGCGTAGTGTTCGGAGCCAAGCCTTCGGCATCTCAGACAGTGACCGTGGCTTCCAACAACTCCTCCTGGACCGTCTCCAGCGAGCTGCCCGAGTGGCTCGACCTCTCCGAAGACCACGAGGCCGGTACCATTACCCTTACCGCATCCGAGAATACTTCTTCCGACTCCCGTAACACCACCGTGGTCCTTACCCATGCTACGGACCAGAGCGTCAGCGCCCGCGTCACCGTAACCCAGAACGGAGCATCTTCCGGCACCGCCCGGGACGGCGATATCCTCTGGCAGGAAGACTTCACCGGGTATGGCACCACTCTTCCCGCCACCGCTACCGGCGAGCACGTGTATGGCGGCGATGTGGTCAATTATTCTGTCGTCAGCGGCGGCTCCACTACCAAGCTCTACAATGATAACCTTGCCGGCGGAACTGCACCTGAGATTCTCATTAGTAAAGGAAACGGATCATTCAAGGTGAGCGGCATCCCCAGCGGAAACGTTACCAGTATGACTGTTTCCCTCGCTCTCAACAACAACCTTCTCACGCTTACAGCATCCGAAGGCGTTACCGTGCGTGACGAATCTACATTCGAGAGCAAGGTGAAGACCTGGTATCTTGATGTGGCGAGCGGTGTTTCTTCGCTTGACCTGACTTTCACCAACACAAGTTCCGGCACCAACTGCCGTGCAGATAACTTCATGCTGGTTGCAGGCGCTGCCGATGCTCCCGTTCAGAAGGAAGACCAGACCATTACCTTCGAGCTTTCCGGCCCCGTGGAGTGGGTTATCGGCACCGACTGCACCCTCGGCGTCGAGAAGGCGGGCTACACCGTCAGCGGAGCCCAGACCACAGTCACCTACACTTCTTCCGACCCTGCGACGGTTGCTGTCAATGCCACCAGCGGAGCCCTTACGCCTCTCAAGGCCGGCGCCGTGACTATCACCGCCACCGCCGCCGAGGATGATACTTACAAATCCGCCAAGGCAACTTACAGCCTTACCATCACCGACCCTACAGTCGAGACCACTACCGTCAGCAAGACCATAGCAGATCTTGCCGAAGCGAATGGATGGGTGAATGCAACAGGATACACATCTTTCTCTCTCGACGGAGTGATTACCGT
Organism: Bacteroidales bacterium; assembly: GCA_017444905.1. Taxonomy (GTDB): domain Bacteria; phylum Bacteroidota; class Bacteroidia; order Bacteroidales; family UBA932; genus Cryptobacteroides. Next base: position 2,005 of record JAFSVP010000197.1, on the reverse strand, counting down.
TTCAACAAGCGGTAATCCCAACTGTGGCTGGTATTACGCCAACAACTCGACCTGGCGTCTGTATCAGAATCAGTCGGGCAACGTGACCATAACCGCTGCTTCAGGCCACGAGCTGGTGTCCGTCAAGATTACCTACCTTACAAGTAACGGTGGTACTCTGCTTAACGGCACCTCGGAGGTAAAGTCCGGCGACGTTGTACCTGCCTCCGGCTCTTCCATTACCTTGACTGTAGGCAATACCGGAACCAAGACCAACGGTCAGGCCAATCCTACCGCATTCGAAGTGGTTTACAAATAAGCCATTCGTTAAATATTTGAGAATGAGGTCGGCCCTGCGGTCGGCCTCGTTTTTTTTGGTTTTAATCAGTTATTATTGAAACTCTTGTTGTTGGCAATACAAAATGCTATATTTGCCATTAATAATATAGTTCAAGTGCTTATGGGTAAGCTTATTGCTGGAATAAAAGGAGTGTTCGGCAAGCTGGCGGCAGGTGTCAGGGAGCTCCCGGTGGAAACGGCGCTCTGCTTGACCTACTTCCTTGTTTTTATTTTTGAACGACCTATTGGAGCCGAATTGGAGGAATTTGGTCTGAACGCGGATATCCATCCTTTCCTTATATTTTGGTTTATCCCTAATATCGTGCTGTGTTTTACTCTCAATAAGTTCAAGGGAAGAATCAAGATTGCAAAATACCTGTATTACTTTTCCTGGTTTGTCTGGATTCCTCTTATGTTGTGGGCGTCGGAGCCCGACAAGTGGAGTGTGGGGGTCTCGTATCTGCTTGCATTTATAGCCCTTGTCATCGGAACGGAGAAGATGGATAATCCAAGCTTCGGCAAGAATGCAGTGAAGGTAGCCGTCAGGGGCGGAGAAGGATTGCTGGTCGGCGGCGTTGTATTGTGCCTCTTTATCATTCTGGGAGTATCTGTGGAGTTCCTGTTCAAACTGTCCCCGAATGAGGGTTGGCCTTTGTATCTGCTTGCTTTTATCGTTTTCGTGCTCATACCCCTGTTGTGTTTAAGTCTTCTGAATGATCACGAACCGTTTGACAAGAGGAAGAAACTGTTGCGGATTCTGATTGACAGAGTGTTGTCCATCGGCCTCATAATTTACGCGATAATCCTTTATTGTTATATAATCCGCATTCTGATATGTTGGGAGCTGCCTGATGGCGGCGTGGCCTATCTGGTGCTGGGGTTCCTGATTGTCGCGCTCGTATGCTATCTGTTGAGGCTGCAGCTTGAGAACCGACACTATGAATGGTTTTTCAAAGCGTTCCCGGCAGTTGCCTTCGCTCCGCTGGTACTCCTCTGGATTGGCGTATCGAGGCGTATAGGCGACTATGGGCTGACGGACTCACGGCTCTATCTGATAGTGCTCTCGTTTCTGGTTTCGGTATTTGTGGCAATGCTCATCAATGAGCGAACGAGGCGCTTCCAGCTTATGGCGCTTGTACTTGCGGTTGCAGCCATTGTCTTTACCTATATTCCCGGCATCAGGGCAAAGGACTTCGGCATACGGAACCAGAAGGCCCGTCTGGAGAGATTGCTGCCGGAGGTGCTTGAAGACGGCGAGTTCCCTTTGGTCTTCAAATATAATGAGCTGGTGCAGGATACCATAAGATGCAGAAATTATGAAGAGTGCTATGGCGCCTGGAATTATCTGAAGGATAATATGGACAAGGTGGCGTTTGAGAAGGATTATGGGAAATACGGCGATTTTTATCTGGATGCGGGTAAAATCCGGGATGCGAAGAAAGGCCTTCCTGCGGATGTGTCGTATTTGGCAGTCGGCCATCGTTCGCTACAACGTATGCAACAGACTTTGATGTGGTCTTATGCAATGCTTGAAGGCGATATAAATCTGGGGCCTTACACGGATTTGGTTACCGACTTCAGGCAGGAAAAAGACTTTTCAGGGATTGCCGTTTGTGATAATGACAATCCTTCAGACACGCTTATATATTGTCCGGTCCTGGAACGGGTGGCCAGCTCTGACAAGAAT
>JAFSVP010000196.1 GCA_017444905.1 Bacteroidales bacterium | reverse complement strand
GTTACCCTGGGCTCCACGCTCCTCTGGGGCAACAATATGGCACCATCTACGACGGATCCGCAGAAAGTGATGGAACTGCTTGCCTGGGATATTTCCGAGCGCTGCCAGTTTGCCCTCGGAAGCGGCAGGCAGTTTACTTTCAGGACAATCCTGATGACGGAACCGGTCGCAGCCGTTCTGGCGGAGAAATACAAGTCTCCGGAGGCCCTTGAGAAGGCCCTCGTCGGTGCCTCCCGCCGCCCGCTCAAGGAGCGCGCCTTTGCCAATTACTATGCCAATCCGGGCAGCAGGAAAGACGGAGGAGAGCACAACCTGAGGCAGTATACGGCCCATCTGGGCAAGACTGAAGGCGCCGGAATGACGGCTACGCCGGCCTGGTACGACAGCCCGGAGCGCGAGCAGAATACGATTCCGACTATGAAACCCGGGATGACCGCCTTCCTCATTACCGGTGACTGCGCCAGGAACAAGGTGCAGACTATGCCGGGAGGTGGCTATGCGTCAGTCAAAGTGGAGTTTCCGGATAACTGGAAGGAGTTGTTGGAAGCGCTTGGGTATGAATAAATTCGTGCAGGCGGCAGCCCTCATTGCCGTTTTCGCCTTTCTTCCGCTCACGCTCCGCTCTCAGGCCGTCGATTCAACTTTCACCTCTTATGACTGGATTCGGCCCAGCGTGGTCTCATCCAAAACAAGCGTGCTGAAGGAGTGTAGTGATACTAGTGTATTCAATCCTTCTTCCGTTTTGCTGCACGACGGAGCTTCGCTGGATGCCCTGCTGATGGAAATGCCCGGGCTTTCGATTGATGCAAGAGGCGGCGTCAGCATAAACGGCAGGCCGGTCAGGGAGCTTCTGATAGAAGGACGCAGATATTTCGGAACCGACGTGGCAGCCGGACTCAGGAATATTCCGGCCAGTCTGGTAGCTTCGGTCAAGGCTTATGAAAAAGATTCCGACTCGGGTCTGATAAGCGGTATCGACCAGGCTGACAAGGCTATGGTCATAGACATCACCGTAAAGAAGAACTACAAAAGACGCTTCAACAATACCCTGAAGGCTGCCCTGGGGTGGAAAGACAAGTATGACGGGAGATATAACGGAACACTGATTTCGGAACGTGGAATCTATTCTGCCGTCGCCGGTTCCGGGAATCTGGGGGCGATGCAGAAATCATCCGGAACGACTGTCCGAACCGGGCTTGGCGACAATTGTGATAAAAGACAGTCCGAGGCCGGCTTCACTTATTCCGTCAGGACCCTCAGGGATGTGGAAATAAACGCCAGTGCGCTGTACAAGTCAACTGGTAGAAAAGTCAATTTCAAAGGGCACGAAGACTATTATCGTACAAGCGGATACCATTATTCCGAGAATTCGGGGCTGGACGATGAGCAGACCGGAGACTTGACTGTCCAGGGCACTGTAGAATGGAAAAAGCCGGGAAAGTGGAGGATGATGCTGAAACCCCTGCTGTCTTATTTGACAACTGCAGCCCGTGACTCCCTTTACGGAGAGTCTTTCCGCGGCGATTCCCTGTCTCCGTATTACATCAGCCTGCGTCGTTCGGCCGGTGGCGGAGAGGCCTTCAAGGCCGGAGCCTCATTTATCATCTCAAGAAAAATGTCACGCAGGGGGCGCTCACTTTCGCTGGACGTAAATACAATGTACCACGCGGACAATCAGCAGCTGCGCGCCAGCACGGACGGAACGTTCCGTATCAGGAACCGGACGTTCTCTTCCTGGACCGACCGTGAGAGCCGTCTCCGGGTCAATGGCTGGGACTTGCAGGCGCAATTTCTTTATAATGAGCCGTTCTCCAGACATCACTCGATGCAGCTGTCCTATAAACAGACCTGGCGGACTGATGCTTTCGACCGTAACAACACCCTTTTTGACGAAAAGGTTCCTGTCAGGGACGACAGCCAGTGTGCGTACGGAAGCTACAATTACCTTTCAGGAGATTTCTCGGCCGCATACAGATTGAAACTGGAACGGATGAATCTCACAGCCGGCGTGTCGGTGATTCCGCTTTATTCGGAATGCGTATTCCGGCAAGAATCAGGAGAGTCCGACACTGCGGGCTTGCGGGTATATGTATGCCCGAGAATCATCGTGAACTGGATGCCGGGAGAACACAATTCACTTAAATTCACTTATAAGGGATATGCCTGGAGTCAATCGGTAAAGCAGATGCTCCCCCTTGCCACAAATACGAATCCCGTATATTTAAAGAAACCGAATCCTGGGCTCAGGCCTTCATTTACACAGGAAATGACACTGACCTGGAAGCTCTCGGATGCGAATGGTTCCAGAGGCGTCTCGCTGGGAGGCAATTTCAAACACGTCAAGGACGGAGTCTCGTCCATGATTGAAAACAACCCGGAGTCCGGCGGGCGCATCGTCACTCCGGTGAATGTGGACGGCAACCTGTCGGCCGGACTGGAACTTTCGTCTCATTTGGCGGCAGGGGACTTTATGCTGGGCGCTCACTTTGTTTCGGACTACACGCGAAAGCGCCTGTACATTTTTAACGATGTGGAGAAAGCGTCGCAACTTGGAGCGATGAGAACTGGATTCATCAAGCAGTCAATCGTTGCTGCATACCGTATTCCGAGGTTTGAAGCCACCGTTCTGGCCGAAGGCGAGTTGTCTGACAACCGTCTGGACTTGCGTCCCGACATGGACCTGCGCCCCTGGGCGCTGTCTGCCGGAGTTTCTTTTACCTGGCAGCCCGGCGGCGGGTGGACTCTCTCCGCAGATGCAAGAGGCAATGTCCACCGGGGCTATGCTTACGGCTCGCTGAACAGGAACGAGCTGATAGTGAATTCGAAGATAAGCAAAAGCATTCTGAACGGGAAAATTGTTTTTCAACTGGATGCAAGGGACATTCTGCGCAATTTACAGAATGAAGTTTTTACTATGAATACCGACAGGCGCGGTTTCAAGATATACGAGGGAGGCGCCTCGTATATTCTGGGGAGACTGATGATAATTCTATGAGTATTCGTTATATTTGTGCTGATGACAGGACGGCACATATCTTTTGCGGATATCGTGCGGATGTATCAGCAGCCACTGTACTGGTATATCCGCCGTGTGACGATTGTGCACGAAGACGCGGAGGATATATTGCAGGAAACGTTTATGAAGGCATACCGGCATATCTGGCAGCTTCGCAAGCCGGACTCCCTCAAAGCGTGGCTGCTGCGTATCGCTACCAATGAAATGAACAGATACTTCAGAAGGCGCCCTGTCGTATCGTCTCTGGATGAACTTCCCGAGCAAGCCCTGGTGCTTCTTCAGGAATCTCCCGGGACGGATGTTCCGAAGACCGCTTCAATGATAATATCTGCAGCGTTGCTGAAAATGAGCCCCTTGCAGCGTCAGGTTTTCAGTCTTCGCTACTATGAGGAAATGGATTATGACGAGATTGCAGGGATAACAGGGGCGAACAGAAACACCTTGATGGTCAGCTATCACGAGGCCCGGAAGAAAATTGAAAAAGAGATTGAAAATGAATAATATCGAACTGAAAACCCCGGAGGGGTATTTTAAAAAAAGCTACGGCCGTACGATGTCGGGTGTTGCCGCGATTCGGAAAAAACGGCGGACTGTAACAGGTATGGTTGCTATCGTGGCCGTCGTATTTGGTGTCGCCTTTTCCTCTTTCTGGATTGACAAAACCCGGGTGGAGAAAGATTACACTGCCTTTCAGGCCGAAATGGCTGAGTTTGACATCTTTCTTGAAATAAATTAGTTGAATGACATGAAAAAGTATCTCGTTATATTGTGTTGCCTGTGCGGCGTCCTTGCCGCCTCCAGCGCCCAGGTGCCGACCGAACGTATGAAGGCCATTCATATGGCCGCCGTCCGCATCGCTGACCGTATCGGCGTTAAAGAGCCGGCGCGTTCGGAGTTTATTCAACTCTATCAGGAGTTCAAGAAAGAGAGTGCCGCCGTCCTCTCCGTCAAGCCGGCTGCGACGGGTAATACGGAGGATGCCGTCGAGGCGAAAATCTACGCCGATTTCGAAAAGAGCGAAAAGATTCTTTCTCTAAGGAAGACATACTACGAAAAGTTCCGCACCGTCCTTTCGCCCTCGCAAATCCAGGCGATGTACGACCTGGAAAAAGAATTCAACGCCCGGCGGTGAAGCCCGGACATAGTGTCTGTGCAGTGGCAACATTTTGAGAATCCAGCGGAAAATGGCCGAAAACATTTTGAGAATCCGACAAAACCTATGATTGAAACGGGAATAAAGGGGATGCAGGAGGCAGTGGTGCTTCCGGAGCACACGGCGAAGCATATCGGCAGCGGCACGGTGCTGGTGCTCTCTACGCCGATGATGATAGCAATGATGGAAAGGACCTGCCGTATGTCGGTAAAACCTTATCTTGACGAGGGGCAGGAGACCGTCGGGACGCACGTGGACGTAAGCCACGAAAAAGCGGTGCCGGTGGGAAAGAAAATCCGCTGCGAATCAGAAGTCATTGAAATTGACCGCCGGAGAATCACCTTCAGCGTGGCCGTTTATGACGAGTGCGGAGCGGTGGTCGGCCGAGGCAAGCACGAGCGCTTCATCATCGACGAGAAGAGGTTCGGTGCCAAGCTCGGCGCCGGGCCGGCGCAGGCTTGATTATCTCTACTGACACCGTCGGGCTCAGGCGAACAGGTCCTCGAAGGAGACGACTTTGTGGATAAGCGAGCTGTGGAGGTTGGATTGAAGCCCGTAGGTGGAAATCAAGACGGGCTGGATGGCTTTTCTGGTTTTGGTGGCGTTCCTGAATACGCTGATTTTCCGGCGAAGGGCTTCCTCGTAGTCATTGGAGATGTTGTACTCCGACAATGAGAATTTTATCTCGCACAGGTTGATGACCTGGTCTCTTCTGTCTATCAGGAGGTCAATCTGGGCCTTGGAGTCTCCGTCTGAGCCATACCAGGAGCACGTGTAAGTAAGCACGTCGTCAATGCCTATGGCCTCTTTGATTTGAGGCAGATGGTCTTTGCAAACCTGTTCGAAAGAGTACCCCATCCAGGCGGTTACGGAGGGAAGATTCATGCTGTGCGACCAGAAATGCTCGTCTTTGCCGGCCCCGGATTTTATGAAACGGAAATAGAAGAGCGTATAGTAATCGCTTAGCTGATAGATGGTTTGGCCTCTTTTCCCGAAGGTGTCGTATGTCCGCACGAAATTGCAGTCGGCGAGGTTTTTCAATGCCTTGCTGAAGTCGCCGTTTTTGTTGAGTTTCCCCTTCTCTGCAATCTCGTCCCTGGTCAGGCCGGATTTCTTTTCCGCCAGCGTGGATATGATTTTGAGATAGATTTCCGACCGCCCGAACAAGGTCTCATACAGGACGGAGAACTCATTCCAGAGCATCCCCTTTTCTTTGAAGAAGAGCCTGTCGATATTCTCGGAAAACGAGAGGGAAGAATCCAGCATTTTCAGGTAGTAGGGGATACCTCCCATAATCATATAGAGTTGCGTGATGGTATATCTGTTCCATTCAATCCGCCTGGATTTAAGGAAAAGTTCAGTCTCGTGCAGCGTGAAAGGCAGCAGATAGAGCCTTTGCGTGGCCCTGTTGAAGAGCCCGCCCACATTGTGCAGCAGTTTCTCGGTAATCCAGGTGGTGGCGGAGCCGCAGACAATGAGCATTACGTCGTCCTGCTGGGCACCCCATCCGTTCCAAAACGCCTCGAAAGCCGAAAGAAAATTGCTTTTCGGCGTGTCCAGCCAAGGCAGTTCATCAATGAAAATGATTTTTTTGTCGTGATTGCTCTTTCTTTTTTCAATCACGAGGCTTTTCAGCTCACTGAAGGCATCGAACCAGTCTTTGGGCCTTTTTTTCAGCGTTTTCCCATAATCACTGAGGGCGTTCTGGAAATTCTTGAGCTGCCCGGCGGTTTTTTCTTTGTATAAGCCGGTGAGCTTGAACGCAAAAGAATCGGAGAAAAACTCATTCACGAGATAGGTCTTGCCGACACGTCTACGGCCGTAGATAATCACAAATTCAGCCTCTTTGGATTGGTAACACCTTTCCAGCGTCGCGAGTTCATTGACTCTGCCGATGATATCAGTTCTGTTCATAGAAGTCATACCTTTCCGCAAATATATGCATTTTTTTAATAAACACCCTTATTTTTCCGCTAAATCGGAGGGTGTCAGGCCTTGTTTAGCGGAAGAATAAGCATAAATTGCCGTATTATTCCGCTAAATCGATATGAATATGGGCTGGTTTAGCGGGAAAATCCGGGGGAGCGCCAGATGCCGGATGAGGTGATGAGGCAGGCTTCGATTCCGGGGTGGGAAAGGGTGAAGGCGCGGGCTTCTTCCTCTCCGATTACCATCATATAGGTGGCAAGGGCGTCGGCTTCGGCAGCGGTGGGCGCCGTTACGGTGGCGCTCAGAAGGTCGTGCTCCGCGGGCCTGCCCGTGCGGGGGTCGATGGTGTGGGCGTACTTGTGGCCGTCGCGGATATAGAATTTGCGGTAGTTGCCGGAAGTGACGACTCCGTAGGCACCGCCGTCAGACCGCCAGATTCCCGAAACCGACTGCCCGGGTGAGTTGTTGCCGTCGCAGGGAGTGTCGATGCCTATGGTCCAGCCCTTCCCCTTGGGGTTCAGGCCCTCGCAGTAGATTTCGCCTATGTCGACGAGCATGTCGTGGATGCCGAGGGAATGAAGGTAGGAGGCTACGAGGTCGCAGCTGTAGCCCTGGGCTATCGCATTGAAATTCAGGACTTCCTCTTTCTTGCAGCGCTCCATCGCAGCGGCTATGGCATCTTCCGAAGGCAGGCTGTCGGAGGAAAAGCCGAAGCCCCAGATATCGAACAGAGGCCCTGCGGCGCAGTTGAAAGCTCCGTCGGAAATCTCCCTGTAATGGTCTGCAAGGGCCTTCACCTCGAGGAACATTGCGTTGGGCCTGACGGCCTCGCCCCTGTTGCGGCGGCTCAGCACCGACTCCCTGTTGTAGCCCGAGAGGGTGGTGTCTATGGCGGTGAGTATGCCTTCGATGGCGGCGGCAATCTGCGCCCGGCTTTCGGAAACTCCGCGCGAATTGTACTTTACGTTGTAAACTCCCCCCTGGGCGTAACCGCTGATACACTCGTAGCGGCCGCTGCAGGAGCAGAGCAGCAGGATGGCGGAAAACAGGGCTGCAAAAGGCTTCATGGAGGCAAAGTATGTGCACAAAGATAGCTGACAATCCCATAAAAATGTGCATCATTGCAAACTGAACCGAGAAGCCAATGAAATTCCGTACAGTCATAACGGCCGTAGCGCTGCTCGCCCTCGCTGCCGCAGCCTGCAAGAAGGAAGAAAGCACCAAGAGCTACCTCAGCGGTACGCTCAAGGTGGATACCGATATGCCAGTTTACGTGCAGCCCGGCTCGAAGTACGGCTTCACCCCTTCGGGGATTACGGCTCCCGACGGCACTGACGTGGCGTATTATTTCCAGTCTCCCATTACAAATTATAAAGATACCGTCCGCTCGGAAACGCATCCCGAGACCACCTTCATATACGAAGTGCCCGACACCATCGGCACCTTCTCGATGTCGTGCGTCGCATATCCCGTGCAGTCGTCCGACAAGTATTACGTGTCAAGCACTTCCACTGAATTCGTGATAGTGAAGGAGGGCTTCGGCAAGGGTCTTACCATTACCGGATACCGCCGCTACCTCGAAGACGAAGTCCGCACCCTCTGGGGCCGCGAGTACTACCTTATGAAGTCTGGTTCTACGGAATGGATACGCTGGAACCTCTGCCACATAGTAAACGACGACGAGGGAGAGCCCGTTTTCGGCAGGCCCTATTACGACAGCCCCGCGATGCAGAATATCTTCGGCGCCTTCTATACCTGGACCGAGGCTCAGGAAGCCTGTCCTCCGGGCTGGCATCTCCCCTCCGATGCGGAATGGGTGGAGCTCCTCAAGGAGAACGGCGCTCCCGCGGACCTGGGACCCCTTCAGGATTCGCCTTCGGGAGCGGGTAAGCTGATGGTGAACGCCTCGTTCAACGAAGGCAGGATGTGGGAATACTACCGCGACGTGAAAATCAGCGACGCCTCGCACTTCAGCGCCATGCCTGTCGGCTACGCCCTCATCCGCAACGACGGCTACAATTTCACCGGCTACGGCTCGTACGCGGTTTTCTGGACTTCCGACGAGCATGAAGGCAAGGGCGTCTACCGCTACCTCTATAAAGAGAAGGACTGGGTCTATTCCGGCTTTGCTGACAAGGATACCTTTGCCGCCAGCGTGCGCTGCGTGCGCTAGTTCCGCTGCATCTGTCAGTTTTGTTCAGGCCGGTCCGGCAGAGGCTGCCGGTCTTGTCTCATCTGCCCGGCCCTCGTCTGCCGTGGCCCGGCTCAAGGCAGCTTCTCAGGCCAGTCTTTGTAAGGATACTTCAGAAGTGAAGAATTGTAGAACCTGCGGTCGCCCGTGACCTCGGGGCCGAGCCATCCGGGGCGCTCGAACTCCTCGTCGGGGGAGCCCAGCTCCAGCTCGGCGAAAACCAGGCCCTCGTTGTCGCCGTGGAACACGTCCACTTCGAAGGTGCGGCCCCCGAAAGGAACGAGGTATCTTGTCTTGTCGATGAACCCGCCGATGCACAGCTCCATAAGCTCCAGGGCGTCCTGCAGTGGAATCTCCCTCTCCCATTCGGCGCGGCTTATTCCGCTTGCGTCGGAGGGCCCCTTTATGGTGAGATAGCCCTTGTCGCCCCGGGTGCGGACCCTTACGGTACGCCCGGCATCGTGGGCTATGTAACCCTGCCTGATGCGGCTCGAAGAGCTTGCAAAGGGCAGAAAATCGCCCTTTACGAGGAATTTTCTTTCAATTTCAGAATGCATATTGCAACAAAGGTAGTGTTTTTATCAGATTTTTTCTAAATTCGCTCCCCATATAAGAAGCTGTTTATAATTTATTGACGAGAAGATTTATAAAGATTGAAATTGATAAATTTTAAACAGCTTCCAAGCTGAAATGCAAGATTTTGATACCATAAACGCCGCCGCGCAGCACGTTTTCGAAGTGTGCGAAAAGCGGATGAGTGCGGATGACATGCGCCGCATAAAGGAGGCGTATGCCCTTGCCTTCGAGGCACACAAAGACCAGAAACGCAATACCGGAGAACCTTATATATCGCATCCCGTGGCCGTGGCCGCAATCGCAGCCGAAGAGCTCGAGCTCGACGCCGACACCGTGATAGCCGCCTTCCTGCACGACGTGGTTGAGGACACTCCCTACACCGTGGAGGATATAAGGGAGAGGTTCGGCGACGGCGTAGCCTTCCTCGTGGACGTAGTAACCAAAAGGAACAAAAGCAGTTACGAGCATACCAAGCAGGTCGACAACTACCGGCAGATACTCGACTCGGTGCATTACGACATCCGTGCCCTGCTCGTGAAGCTGAGCGACCGCCTGCACAATATGCGCACCCTTGCGGGAATGCGCCCCGACAAGCAGATGAAGATAGCCGGCGAGACCGACTTCTTCTACGCCCCGCTTGCAGGCCGCCTTGGCCTCTACCACGTGAAGTCGGAGCTTGAGAACCTCTCGTTCAACTTCCGCTGCCCCAGGGAGTTCGAGGCGATAGCGAAGCTCCTCGAAGAAGACCGCCTGCGCACCGCTCCCAGCCTCAAGGCCTTTACCGACGAAATCGACGCCATCCTCGCCGACAGCGGCATAAAGGCCCGCACGCAGATACGCTACCGTATGCCCTACAGCATATGGCGCAATATGAAGGAAGACAAGTGCGACTTCGCGAGCGTGAAGTTCAAGCACTTCGTCCGCGTAATATACACCCCTATGGAGGGTTGGCGCGAGGGTATATCGGCCGAGAAAGATACGGCTCTCTTCATCTATTCGAGGCTCTCGAGCTTCTTCAAGGAGAGCCCAGGGAGCGTGATGAACTATATCGACTGCCCCAAGGACAACGGTTACCAGAGCTTCCACGTGCGCCTTCTCAACAGGGCCGGCGCCTGGGAGGAGATGCACATAGCCTCGGAACGGATGCACCGCAATTCCAAGCTCGGATGCGTGGTGGAGCGCGGCGAGAGCTGGCTGGAGCGCTTCCAGACAGTGCTTCTGAACATAGCCGAGAGCGGAAACGGATTCACTTTTATGGAGGGCGTGAGCTCCTCGCTCTACAACGAGGACATAATCGCCTTCACCCCCAAGGGCAAGGGCTTGATACTCCAGAAGGGAGCGACGGCGCTCGACTTTGCCTTCGAAGTGCATACCGACATAGGCGAACACGCTCAGTACGCGCGCATCAATGGAGTCCTGTGCCCCGTGAAGACGGAGCTGCACCGCGGCGACTGCGTGGAGATAGGCACCTCGCCTAACGTGTCGCCCAAACCCGAGTGGCTGGAATACGCCAAGACCTACAAGGCCCGCCACCACCTCCGCGACATGCTTCGCTACCGCAGCAAACCCGCCTTCAAGCTCTGCCCCCTGTGCTCTCCGCTGCCCGGCGACGAGGTGATAGGCTTCAAGGAGGACGACGGCACGGTGGTGCTCCACAGCCGCCATTGCGCCGAGGCCATAAGGCTTGCCTCCGAGCGGGGCAATTCCATAGTCTCGGTAGCTTTCGAGCCCGACGACGACCTTACCTACCCTGTTAGAATCAAGATAGTGGCCATCGACCGCTACCACCTTCTGCGTGACATCATTGACTGCTTCGTGGAGCGCCAGCACCTCTCGATGAACGCCCTCGACACCATAACCGAAGACGAAATCGTCACCTGCTACATTGATTTCCCCGTGAAGTCGGTGAGCGAGCTCCAGACCACCATCGAGAACATTTCGGCGATTCCCAGCGTCGACGAAGTGCAGAGAGTGAGCCTCAAGTCGGAAGAGAAGAAACAGTCCTGACGCAGAACTCCAGCGCATCGCAAAGGAAGCCGCAGACGGCGGCCGGCACTTCCGTGCTCCAGCCGGCTGCGCAGAAAGCCGCGCAGCCGAGGGCCGAGACGATGAGGCATTCCGTAATCGGCAGGGCGATAATGTTGGTTATCAGGAAGTAAGGCGGGAAGCTCCGGAAATACGCCCAGGCAAGCGGCGCCGTGAACAGCTGGCACGAGAGAGAAAGCGCGGCTACCGACCACAGTTTCCTGAACGGGTCGTTCCGCGCCCGCCCCGGATACCATTCCAGAAGATGAGGATACAGCAGGGCCGTGCCCGCCGTGGCGGCGTAGGAGAGCCTGAATCCGACAGTGCCTATGGCTTCGGGCATAATGGTGAGCTGGATGAAAAGCGCGGCCCCGAGTGTGTCGGCGGGCGTTTTCCCGCGGCCGGCGAAGAGCGAGAACAGCTCGTGTATGCAGATGAAAATCAGCGCCCTTACCGTCGAGGGCGAGGCTCCCGTAATAATAGTATAGAGTGCGCAGGCGACGCAGACGGCGGCTGCGCCGCCAACGCGGGCGGCCAGACCGCCGCCGAAGGGGAGCCGTAACTTCCGGAGTACTGAATAGATGATGCCGAGGTGCAGGCCCGAGAGGGCCAGCAGATGGGCTGCGCCGCTCCGCCGGAATGCCTCGGCAAGCTCGCGCGGAAGGCCGTCGCGTACTCCGCAGAGAAGCGCCTTCGAAAGCGCCTCGCCGTGCTTCCCGCCTATTGAAGAACGCTCCAGAAGGCCGCACAGCACTTCGAGGGCCCTGGCGGTGAACGGGCCGTCCGCCGGAGGAGGGGAGGAGGCGAGCAGCAGGCTGCGCCCGCAGCGGGACATTACGCCGAGGCAGAAAAACAGGAAGAG
>JAFSVP010000195.1 GCA_017444905.1 Bacteroidales bacterium | reverse complement strand
TTGCCCACGCCGGTGGTGCCGAGGAAGAGGAACGAGCCTATGGGCCTGTGTTCGTTGCTCAGGCCGGCCCTGGAGCGGCGCACGGCGTCGGAAACGGCCTCCACGGCCTTGTCCTGCCCCACTACGCGCTTGTGAAGCTCTTCCTCCATGCGCAGGAGCTTGTCCTTCTCGCTCTCGAGCATACGGTTCACCGGGATGCCGGTCCAGCGGGCCACGATTTCGGCAATGTCTTCCGGAGTGACAGACTCGGTTATGATGGGGTCTTTCACTGCGGCCTGCTTTTCGCCGAGCTCCTTCAGCCTCTGCTGGGCGGCCGCCAGCTTGCCGTAGCGAATCTCGGCCACGCGCCCGTAGTCGCCCGAGCGCTCCGCAGCCGCGGCGTCGCGTTTGTATTCCTCGATTTGCGTGCGCAGATTGTTGATTTCGGTAACTATGCCCTTCTCTTCGTTCCAGCGCTTCTCGAGAGCGGCCTTCTTCTCCTTGGCCTCCTTCAGCTCGGTGTCGAGCTTCTCGGATTTGAGCGAATTGCCCTCGCGCTTGATGGCCTCCTTCTCTATTTCGAGCTGGCGTATCCGGCTGTTGAGCTCGTCGATGGGCTCGGGCACGGAGTTCATTTCGAGCCTGAGTTTCGAGGCGGCCTCGTCCACGAGGTCTATGGCCTTGTCGGGCAGGAAACGGTTGTTGATATAGCGGTGGCTGAGGTTCACCGCCGCTATCAGGGCGTCGTCGTCGATGGTTACGCGGTGGTGAGTCTCGTAGCGCTCCTTGAGGCCTCGCAGGATTGCGATGCTCTCGGCGGGCGAAGGCTCGTCAACCATCACCTTCTGGAAACGGCGTTCGAGCGCCTTGTCCTGCTCGAAGTATTTCTGGTATTCGTCGAGAGTGGTGGAGCCTATGGTGCGCAGCTCGCCGCGGGCCAGGGCCGGCTTCAGTATGTTTGATGCGTCCATTGCGCCCGAAGTGCGTCCCGCGCCCACGAGCGTGTGGATTTCATCTATGAAGAGGATGATTTCGCCATCCGACTCGACCACTTCCTTCACTACGCCCTTGAGCCTTTCCTCGAACTCGCCCTGGTATTTGGCGCCTGCGATGAGGGCGCCCATATCGAGCGAGAACACCTTGCGGCTCTTCAGGTTCTCAGGTACCTCCCCGTTGACGATTTTGGCCGCAATGCCTTCGGAGATTGCGGTCTTGCCCACGCCGGGCTCGCCTACGAGAATCGGATTGTTCTTGGTCCTGCGCGACAGAATCTGCAGGACTCGCCTTATTTCGTCGTCCCGCCCTATGACGGGATCAAGCTTGCCTTTCGCCGCGGCCTCGTTGAGGTCGATGGCATACTTGTTCAGAAATTCGTACTTGTTTTCCATAATTTATATCCTCCGGCTCTTGCCGGGTCCGGCGGGGAGGCGTCAAATAGTATTCCACTGACAATTTGTCAGTTGGAGCCCGGGATGGAATAGGCAGCCGGAAGGTATGGAAAACGCAGGAGGGTGACCGCCGGACCATCGTCCTTGCAGCCACCCTCCTGCGGGTGAATAAAAGGATGAACCTTAGTTCTGTGCGTCTTCAGCTGCGGCTTCGATTCCATCTTCGATGGAAGGAACTTCGCCCTCGACGACTCCGGGGAAAGCGGCCTCGCCGGAGGCTGCGTTCTCAATCTTGTCGGAGACGTCGAGACCCGCCTTGGCGGTGCCGGTGGTGAAGGACGCCACGACTGAGACCACGATGATGAATACTACGAGGCCCCAGGTAATCTTTTCGAGGATGTCGGCAGTCTGGCGGACGCCCAGAGTCTGGTTGGCAGCCACGAAGTTGCTGGCCATGCCCTGGCCCTTGCCGTTCTGGAGCAGGACGACCAGAATCAGAAGAATCGCCGCTATGACGACGAACACTGTAAGTGTGGTGAATAATGCGTTCATATCAGTTTTTGTCTAATTTTTCAATAAGGGATGCAAAGTAAACACTTTTTTCCGGATAACGCAAACCCAGACGGGAATAAATGTCCGCAGCCTGCTCGAAATAACCCTGTTCGGCGTAAATCCGGGCGAGAGTCTCGGTGCAGAAATCAAGCGCTTCGCCGGAGACCTCTCCCGTCTGGGCTTCCGCTCCGACGGTACGCTCCGAGCGGGCAAAGCCCGAGAACAGGCCGTCTTCCTCGCGCCTGGCCTCGCGGTACTGGGCGGTGCTGAAATAGTCTCCGCCGACTACTATGATGCGCGGCTCTCCGCTTGCCGGGGCGGGCTCAGGGCTGGTCTTGGGGGCTTCTACCTCCTTCTCTTCCAGGAGCTTGCGGAGAGTTTCTCCCAGGGTGCGGTCACCTGCAGGGCCTCTTTGCCCCGCCCGCACAAGGCGCGAAAGGATGCGCCGCGAGCCCATATACAGTGCCGCCTGCGAGACCTGCTCTCCGCTGAGCGACCCGGCCTCGGCCATCCTCGCGCACAGTTCGGCTCTCGCCCCTGCATACCAGGGGTAGATGCTGATGACTCCAAGGAGTTCGTCGAGGTTGAGACGCCGTATGTCGATGCTTCCTACCATTGGGCCACGGATGCGTTGAAGATGTCTTCCACCAGCTTGTCGATGATTTCGGCGCAGAGCGACGACTCCACGGCGTCGAGCGTCTGGGTGGAGTCGTATTCGGCATAGGCCGAGAAACTCTTGTCGAAATTGTCTTCCGGGTATTTTTTATTGGTGAACTGGAACTTCACCGTAACTGTCAGCTTGTTGCGGGCCGCCACTTCGTCGGCGGTGACGGCTGCCGCCGCCACGTCGTAGCCCGTAACCTCTCCGCTCAGCTCGAGGTCGCCGTCAATATCGACCTGCTCCAGCCTCGTCATGCGGCGGAACTGGTTGCGCAGGGCCTCGGTAAGGTCGTTGCTGAGCGAGGGGTTTACCCTCATCGCCTTGTAATCCACGTAATGGATGGATATGGTGTTGACGTCCGGCTGGATGGAGGTGCCGGAGAATGAATAGATGCCGCAGGCCTGAAGCAGAAGCGCCGACAGCAGCAGTGGAACCAGCCTTTTCATCTTTTTCCTCGTTTATCCGCCAGCCAGCGGTATATCGTGCGCTCGGAGATTCCGAGCTCCTTCGCTGCCGGCTTGACCTTGCCCCCGTTGCGCTCCAGCGCCTTCTCGATGAGTCCGTCGTTCATCTTCTTCATGCTGGTGTCTTCAGGCGCGGCCTCGTGGAATGAGCCTTCCTGCTCTTCCGGCTCGTCGGCCTCCTGCCTCTGGGGAATCATTGTGTGAACGGGTGCGGGCGCAGCGACACCTCCGCCCTCTACTATGCGGCGAAGCCTGTCAACCTCCTGCGATATGTCAAGGATAGCCTTGAAAATCATCTGCTTGTCGCTGTCGTTAAGGCTCTGGCCACCGGCCTCGGTGCGCACGGGAGCTGCAGGAAGCAGGGTGTCCTGCTCATCGGGGAGGTAGCGGGCCACGACTGCTCCTCCCAGCTCGACACGGTCTTCGGCGGGGCGTGCGGGGCGGCTCTCGATGGCCGTGACAGTCTCGGCCACGTTCTTGAGCTGGCGTATGTTGCCGGGCCAGCGGTAGGCGTTCAGCAGGGCTATGGCCTCATGGTCGAGGCCCATGCGGCAGCATCCGTACTTGCGGGCGAAATCTGACGAAAACTTGCGGAAAAGCTGGTATATGTCCCCCTTGCGCTCGCGGAGCGGAGGCATCGATATGCTGATGGAGTTGATGCGGTAGTAGAGGTCCTGGCGGAACTTGCCGGTGGCTACGGCGTAGGAGAGGTTGACGTTGGTGGCGCAGATTACGCGCACGTCGGTTTTCTCCACCTTCGACGAGCCGACCTTCAGGAATTCGCCGTTCTGCAGCACGCGGAGCAGCATGGCCTGGGTCTCCTTGGGGAGCTCGCCTATCTCGTCGAGGAAGAGAGTGCCTCCGTCGGCCTCCTGGAAATAGCCCTTGCGCTCGCCCACGGCGCCGGTAAAAGCACCCTTCTCGTGTCCGAATAGCTCGGCGTTGATGGTCCCTTCCGGGATGGCTCCGCAGTTGACGGCCAGGAACTTGCCCGTCTTGCGGCGGCTGTGCTGATGGATTATAAGGGGTATGTTTTCCTTGCCCGTGCCGCTCTCGCCGGTAATCAGGACGGTGAGGTCGGTGGGGGCTATGGCGACGGCCGTTTCCAGCGCCCTGTTGAGCGCGGGGTCGTTACCTATTATATCATATCTGTTTTTGAGTGCCTGAAGCTCTTGTGCGTCCATAACCGTGCAAAGTTATGAAAAAATATTATCTTTGTGTTTCCGTGAAATAACAATATAAAATTATATGAAACGTTTATTCGCAATCGCTCTTTCCGCCGCCCTCGTACTGGTGTCGGCATCCTGTTCAAAATCGCGCATCGAGCAGATGCAGATGGCCGACAAGGTCGGCATCGACTGCACTCCCGAAGTGCTTGAAATCGTAGGCGGCCGCATTCCCGCCACGGTGAAGGTGAGCTGCCCTGCAGATTACTTCCACCCCAAGGCCACGATGGACGTGACTCCCGTGCTCGTTTACGAAGGCGGAGAGCAGACCCTCGAGACCCTCCATTACCAGGGCGAAAAGGTGAAGGACAACTGGAAGGTGGTGTCCGCCGCCGGTTCCACGGTCACCGAGAAGCTTGACTTCAAGTACGTGAAGGGCTGCGAGAAGGCCCGTCTCGAGCTGCGCGGAGTGGTGCATTTCAACGGCAAGGACTATCCCATGGACGCAATCAAGGTTGCCGACGGCTGCATCGCCACCTGCCAGCTGGCCGACGGCCGCGGCGTGTACGAGCTCAAGCCAGACGGCTACCAGGCCTTCATCGAGAGGCAGACCGAGGGCCGCATCCTCTACGACGTCCACTCATCCACGGTCAAGAGGAGCGAGCTCGACAACTGCTCCATC
>JAFSVP010000194.1 GCA_017444905.1 Bacteroidales bacterium | reverse complement strand
GGCTTTCGGCGAGAACCGGCCCCAGGAGCTGATGCAGAAGGCCCACCACTTCGAAGGGCGTGGCCTGGAGTGGCATTTCATAGGTCATTTGCAGACCAACAAACTGAAGATGGTTCTGCCGTATGCCTCACTGGTACAGTCGGTTGACTCGCTGCATCTGCTTGAGGAAATAAATGCCTGGGGCTCCCGTGAAGGCCGTGTGATTCCCGTCCTGCTGGAGCTCCACATCGCGGCAGAAGAGAGCAAGCAGGGCTTCTATGAAGAAGAGATTCTCGATATCCTTTTCAGGGCCGAGTCTTTCAAAAATATTAGTTTCCGGGGCCTTATGGGCATGGCCACCAACACCGACCGCGAAGACGACATCCGGGCCGACTTCGGCCGTATCCGCGCCTTTATGGACTATCTGCAGGACCTTTTCCCCGAGCTTGGGGGCTTCAGCGAGCTGTCCATCGGAATGTCGGGCGACTGGCACATCGCCCTTGAGTTCGGGGCTACGATAGTCCGTATCGGCGCGGCCATTTTCGGCCCCCGAGTCATCCGCTAGTTGCTTTCAGCTGAATCCTGTCGGATTTCTTTTTTTTTGTGCCGTTTTTCGCGCGCGTACGCTTGCTTGTTACGCGGATATTTGCTAATTTTGTAAGAATCTATGCGTACGCGTGCGTGTGACATAGCCACGGTGCTCTGCCTGTGCCTTCTTGCGGTGCTTTCATCCTGCCGCAAAGAGGATGCGTATAATGCTGATGAAGAATCAATTATACGGCTGGGTCTCTACGGAGACGTGCCCCGGCAGGCTCCCGACACCCCCGGTTCGAAGGCTTTTTCATACGCGGGCGCGGGTGAAGGCGCGCAGGACGGACAGTGCGAAGACGCTCTCGAATTTATCTCCGAAGACGGCACCCTGCCTCTTGCCATAAGCGCTTCCGAGGAGCCTTTTCCTGTTGCAACGGAAGACGGCGCCGCCACCCGTGCCGAGCACGTCACATCGGCCAACCTCGCCACCCTCGAGCCTTTCAAGACCAATGGCATCAAGGTATGCGCATTCTTCAACGCCCTCCGCGACGACATTCCCGACGGTACCGCCATTGACAATATCACCAAGGCTTCGGGCGTTGCCATCACCAACGGCATCTACCGCCCCGAATGGGACAGTTCCAAGAGCAAGTACTTCTGGTACAAGCGCGAGTGGAGCGATTATTTCCCCCCGGACGAGGGTGCGCTTTACGACTTTGCCGCCATCGCCCCCTCGAACGCGGCAGTGAGCAATCTGTGCTACGTCAACAGGCTCGATTATGACGGCAGTTTTTCCGACGTTACCGTAGATGACCCCGACAACGTCACCTTCGCTCCGTTCACGGCGCCTGCCGCTGCCGCCAACGTTGGCAAGGGCTTCCGTTTCGACTACACCACCCCTACGGCGGCTCAGTCGCAGTACGACATCATCGTTGCCTACGCCACACTCGAACAGCAGAACCCCGTGCCCATCACCTTCAGGCACGCGATGGCCTCGGTCTCGTTCCGTCTTGCCAACATAGTGGGCTGCAAACTTGTGTCGCTCAAGCTCACGAGCGTGAAGACTACCGGCCGCTGCACTTTCGACGACACCTCCGTTTTCTGGACTGACGTCGCCACCGCACGTGATTTTACGCACACCATCGGCACCACTTTCGACGACAGTCTCAAGAGCCCCGGCGACACCACCGCCTTCAGGCCTGTTTTCAGCGAAAGCGAAGCCGAATCCATGACTTTCATGTTCCTGCCCCAGTCGCTCGGCCCGGAGAACGTCCTTCGCGTGGAGATTCAGGTGAACGACGAAGTCGCCGGTACCCAGACGAAGGTCTGGAATATCGACCTCTCCACCATCATCCCCGCCGGCGCCTCGTCGGCGAAATGGGAAGCGGGGAAGCACTACACCTACGACATCTCCACCAACCCGTCTGCCACCAACTGGACCTACAAGCTGGAGTTCCGCAATACCGACGGCGTCACTCCTCTTTCAGATGCCGATTCGGTGTTCCTCTTCCCCCATACCGGCGGCAGTATCTATGCTTACAGTTACAAGTACCGTTCATACAGCAGCGGTGCGGTGGGCAGGTCTCCGGTGAACTGCAAGGTGGAATACTCGCTTTCCGGGCGCGACGGCACCTGGAGCACTTCGCTCCCTTCCGGTGCGACAGGCTTCTCTTATTCGTCAAGCGTAAGCTCCCAGAAGCGCAGGTACAGCCTTAACGTCAATCTTCCCTCCAAGGTCAGCAGCACCCCTGCAAGCCTTATGGGCACCATCAGCGAAAACTGGGACCTCTCCTTCGCCGACGGCCGCACCGACAACCCGGCAGGCCGCAGCACGGCCAACTGCTATGTAGTCAACGCCCAGAATACCGGTTCCTCAAAGTACCGCATCCCCTGCGTTTACGGCAATTCGATAGTCAGGGGCAACACCAACCATTACGCTTACGATCCAATCCCCGGGCTCTCCGATGCCAGTACGGGCACCTTCGAAGGCTTCGACTTCTCAGGGAACAACGTTTCATGGTACAACCTGTTCTCGCACTCCGTGTCCCCGTTCCCGGGATACGACGGAGCAGGCATCAGCGGCCCCATCTGTCCTGCGGGCGCGAGCGCGGCTCTCATCTGGCAGGACTCAGCGGGGATGATTACCGACGTAGCCCTTGAAAGCGGCACGCTCGTTCTCGACGGCATCACCCGCAGCTGCCAGTACATCACCTTCAAGCTGGCGCAGAAAGTACAGGGCAATGCCGTAATAGCCCTCAAGAACTCGGCCGGCAAGGTTATATGGAGCTGGCACCTTTGGGCGACCGACTACCATCCGGGTGCAGGAGACAACGAACACGGTTCGTATTACTATGCCCAGCACCCCATAGGCTGGGCCCTCACCGGCACAGCCGATACCTATCCTGCCCTGAACCTCTGGGTGCGCGTCACCCAGTCAGGCGTCGGCCTCGGTCAGGAGCACGACCCCGACAAGCCTTACAGCCGCATCTTCCGCTTCGTGCGCTCTTCCTATTCCGACACGCCCGCCACAGGTACATATACCGTGTACCAGTGGGGCCGCAAGGACCCCTTCACCACAAGGACTTCTGCTGTCACCGGCTCGGGCTCCGCCTGCTATTCATCAAGCACCTGGTACGGCCGCAGCGCCATCACCTACGACTTCAATACCTCCAACATACCTTATCCCGGTGCGATGGAGGAGTTCGGCGTGTCATACTGGATACAGTATCCCGAGTATTTCCTCCGCACTGCCGCTTCCGGAATGCCGATAGTTGCCAACCCCTTCTATCTCAACCTCTGGGACGGAACCCTCGCCGAGCGCAAGCGCACCGAAGACAGGGCCTCCAACTCGAAGACCGTCTATGACCCCTGCCCGGCAGGCTACAAGGTTCCTCCGGCACTGGCCAACAAGGGCCTTACCGCTACATCCAACAGTATCTATACGGTTTCCGGAGTGAAGCGGGCAATGTACATAACTACCGACGGAGTACGCTCGTTCTTCCAGTTAGGAGGCGAACTCCAGTCGAACGGAGTCCTTGCCAACGACGGCGAATCCCGCTACTGGGGAGCCGCTCCCACCCGCAACGACCTCGCCTCCGCCGACTACCTGGCCTACCTGGGCCTATGGTCGCCCGGACAGGATTACTACACGCTCTACAAGCCATACTGGGTGTCTTACCTGCATATCAACCAGACATCCGGCCGGAGCGAGAACTACTACAATTACGGTCAGGGCAACGCCCTGCCGGTACGATGCGTAAAAGAATAAAGCTGAACCTTATTCCGATATGGACAGGATACTGAAACTGACAATAGCCCTTCTCCTTCTGGCGGTAATACCGCTCTCCTGCACCAAGGAGCCCGTTGTCACCGAAATCATCGCCGAGGAAGACGATCCTTCCGGGGGCGCTTCCGGCGACGAAGGCGGTGAAGGCGGGAACGGCGGCCAGGACAACCCCGACGGCGGTTCCGGCAACGGGGGAGCAGTATCCGGCGAAGACACCGCCGACAACGGCAATCCCGTCATAGAGCTTCCTTTCGAGGGCTGCTTCGGCTCTCCCACCAAGGCCTATATGTGGCAGGACCCCAACGGCACTTCAGTATATCCCCGCTTCAATGTCGGCGACCAGATTGACGTCTTCCCCTACAACGGCACCGGCAAGAGTATCTATGAAGTCACTTCGGTTCAGAACGACGGGGTAGCCCATTTCGACGGCAACGTTGTCCAGTCCGGTTCCGGCAAGTACCTGGCCATATATCCTTCGGGCAGTGCCAGCGCCAACGCTTCGGGTACTCTCAGTTTCGAGGTGCCCACTTTCCAGACACTTCCTTCCGACACGGCCCATTTCTGCCCGTCCGCAATGCCCTCCATTGCCTGCGCCACTCCCGAAGGTCAGCTATATTTCCGCAATGTCTGCGCGATGGTCCGCGTCAAGGTTACCCAGTCCAATGTGTCTGAAATCACCGTCGTGGGCAATAACCGCGAGATAGTTTCAGGATACGCCACCTCGCTTATGGCCGACGCCGACGGCGTTCCTTCCGACCCTGCAGGCTATTACACCGGCTCCGCTTCATCGCCTTCGCCCAAGGC
>JAFSVP010000193.1 GCA_017444905.1 Bacteroidales bacterium | reverse complement strand
TCAATATAAGTCGGCATTTTTAAAAATGCCATTCTACGGCTGTAAAGTTAGTGATTTTCAATGAGAAAACAAAATTTCACAAAACGGATTCACCTTTTTAGGGACCAGGAGGTCGCTGGTTCAAGTCCAGTCATCCAGACAGCAAAGCAGGAGTCTTCACGGGCTCCTGCTTTCGTATTATGTGCCCTTCAATACCTTTTATTTTTTTGCAACTCTATTTTATTTGAATTGACACCTCGCCGTTTTGTCATATCTGCAGGCTTTCATATCTTGCCGAAGATATAAGAAACTGTTTTGAAACGATTGCTTTTTTTTCTTACAGCGTCTTGCCGGTCTGTTTTTCCGCCGTCATCAGTCACGTAGAACGTTCCACTACGCTCCTTCTTCCGTCGAAAAAACAAGCTCGACAAATCCACAATAATAAAACTCGGCAACCATTTCAAAACAATTTCCAATGCCTCTTAGCTTATGATAAAACCGAAACTTCTCTTGACATTGCTGCTGGCTGCCTTTGCGGCAGGCTGTACGCCGATAGACGTGCCGCAGGGTGGTAATGACACTCCCGGACAGCAGGACCAGCCAGGCAATCCTGACCAGCCGGACAATCCGGACAACCCTCCGACGCCTGACCCTTCCTTTGCCCTTGCGAGCGGCGCGACGCAGCTGGTGTTCTCCTGCAGCAGCAACTACGATAATCTGCAGACCGTCGGCGATTACTACGACTGGGAGGTGGTGTGCGAGTCCGGCTGGCTCAACGCAAGCAAGAATCCCGGCCGTCCGCCGCAGCTCCACATTGATATGCCTCAGTACGGCACCGATATGTTCAACCCCAATCCGAAGGCGAAGCCGAGGGAGGCGCAAGTGCTTATATATGACAAAGATAAGAAGCAGTTGCTCTTTACGCTTACCGTTTATCAGGATCCTCTTCCGTACCTGAAGAACGGCGAGTTCACGGTGGCTCCGGCAGGCGGGGACTATCTCTACCGCCTTACTTCCAACGTGCTTGGCTGGACTCCTTCGACCACCCTCGAACCGGGCTGGGACCAGTATTACGACAATTCCTGGGTCAGTGCGGAGAAGAGCGAAGACGGACGCCTGCTGGTGCACGTCAAGCCCTGGAACCCCGACCAGCCCAAGCCCCTGCCGGCCTCGGTCACCATCGAGGCGTATTACTCCCGTGCATTCATCACGCTTTCATATTACGACCCGGCCATTTCCGGCGAGCAGCCCGGATACGGCGAGGGCGGTCCCTGGGATTAATCGGCAACCATTTCATAACAGCTTCTATAAGCTAACTTCCAAGAAAACCAAGCAATGAGAAATATACTATTCTGGAGCATCATAGTGCTGCTGACTCTCTGCGGATGTGCCAGGGAACAGTTGGAAAAAGAACCCTCCACCCCCAATGACGGGCGCTCGCTTACCGTCTCAATGTCCCGCGAGAAACGCCCTGCATCGAAGGCCCTGCTCCTCGATTCTCCGGGCCTCAGGATGGACTCCCGCTGGGCCGAAGGCGACCGCCTCGGCGTCTGGGGCGAGGCCTCCGGCGAGAACGTCCTCTATGAAGTTACAGCTGAAAATATTGAATACAGCGGCCGCACTGCCGTGTTCGTCACCGGAGGCAAAGTGCCGGAGGGCAGCCTTACCGCCTATTATCCCTATTCCGAAGGGGTAAGCCGCGACCGTGACGGCGTCCTTCATTTGACACTTCCGGAAAGCCAGGCTTTCACCCGAACGAGGAACGTCCCTGCACCTGACGGCAGCAATTTCGTGATGGTCGGCAAAGGCTCCAAGCAGTCCGGCATCGAGCTGAAAAATGTGCTCTCGCTGCTGAAGATAGGCTACGTAGCCCCTGAGAACCAGGTGATTACAAAGGTGCTCCTGACCGACCTCGGTGGCGGGGCTATGAGCGGAGACCTGAGCGTCTCCTGGGAGGGAGACGAGCCGCTGGGAGTAGTGAGCGGCGGCTCTCCTACCGTTACGATGGACATCCCCGACGGCGTGCTGGCCACGGGCGAAGACCTTACCGTCTTCTGGTTCGTCGCTCCGGCCCGCGCCTATCCGAAGGGACTTGGCGTGACTTTCGTCCTCAAAGACGGTACCAGCATCGACCGCACTTACGGCAAGGCCTACGGCAAGACTCTGGAACGCAACACCGTCTATCCCATAGGCGACGCTTTCGCTCCGCAGTCATTCAGCGGTGACGAGGTCCAATGGGAATACAAAGACCCGTCCAAAATCCTCATCGTAGACGGCGGCAAGACCGACCTTATCAAGACGATGCGAAAATACGACACTTCCTGGCCCTCGGTCTCAGGCGATGGGTCGGCCTTCCTGCCTACTCTCAGTATGACGGTCCATCAGGATTTCGGCGGCCATGTGGGAGACTACGTGTTCTTTAACGAACCCTCAGAAATACTTCCTGAAGGCTTTGTCGGCCAGATTATGGAGTACGAAACCTATGGTAAAGAGGCTGACGTAATAATCAAGGCTCTGGAAGATATCTCGGAGCCTTTCAGCAAGCTCCGCCTGGGCTCTCCGGTCTATGCGGCCGACGGCAGCGAGATTGAAGGCGGCGGCCTCGACCTCGGGAGCGCTTCACTTCTTGAGAGTATCGAAACGCCTGACGGACAAGACCTTCCTTTCGACGTAGAAGGCGATACGCTCACTCTCTACCAGCCCGCCTCCAAGGCCGTTACGAATTCCACCTATACTTCACCTCGCCTCAAGCTCAAGACCGTTTCCCCGAAGCTTGCA
Organism: Bacteroidales bacterium; assembly: GCA_017444905.1. Taxonomy (GTDB): domain Bacteria; phylum Bacteroidota; class Bacteroidia; order Bacteroidales; family UBA932; genus Cryptobacteroides. The sequence continues at coordinate 8,485 of JAFSVP010000193.1, read as the reverse complement.
AGCGGCGACGACGGACCCGGTGAAATGACTGCAGGCGTCCAGCTCCAGCTGAAAACACGTTTCTCAATGGGCGCCGATGAGGACGGCAACACCGAATATTTCCACTTCAATGTCAATCCGAGGGTTCTGCTGACCTTCAACGTGAAGTTCTCGGCCACCAAGGAATTCGACTCTCTCGACGGCTTCATAGAATTCGGAACCTTCAAGTTTGCCCCGATGCAGGTGGGGCCCTTCCTGCTGCGTCCTGCAGTGGAAATCGGCGCCTATTGCGGCGCTTCCGCCTCTGTCGAACTGAATGTCTCGTACAAGTACATAGCCAATTGGGGCAGCTACGGCTTTTCTTACCAGCGAGGCCAGGGTTTCGCCGTCCGCTCCTCCGTGGCCCAGCCCGAAGAGGATGACGGCTTCAATATGCCGGAAGTGGCGCTTGCCGGCAGCTTCGGTATGTCGGTAGGCTTGTATGCTACTCCGCAAGTGTCTCTGTACGGGATGATTACAGGTAAGCTTCAGAGCCGCTTCGGCCTTAATTTCGCCGTCGGCTACGAGGTTAAGCAGGACGGCGACGGCTTCTCCAACGGAACATATTTCTCCATCACTCCCGAGTTTTCGCTTCAGCCTTCGGTGACCACTCTCGGTGGCGTCTGGACCCAGAAGTGGGATGCCTGGCAGCCGCTGGACTTCGACCCCATCTGGCAGAAATACCTGATTCCGGAGATGAGGGTAAGTTATTTCTCCGCCGAACCTGAAAAGAGCAAACTTCTGTATAAGCTTGAGTTCCATGCCGATTCGGGCATCAAGGAGTTCCAGTTCCACAAAATATACAAATACAAACAGCTGAAGTATTCCTTCACCCTCCGCAAAGAGACGCTCTTCAATCTGGGAGTCGGTTTTGCAGTCTATACCTCCGACCATTTCGATTACAACCATATCTCCGGAAGCTCAGGCCCCCTCTGGATTCAGTATGGCCTTGAAGATTACATCCATATGGGAGATGCAATTATGCGTACGGGAGCCCGTTTCCAGCAGTGCGTCCTGCTGGATACCTACGATTCGCCAGATCCCGGCGAGGACAGCAAGACCATTGAAGGAACTCTCGACCTGCCTGACGCCAATTCCGGCTTCGACATCGAGAACGGTACCTATTATATGCTGGTGCCCTGCGTCTTCCTCAAAGGTGCTACGACTGCCCCGATGGCCCATTACGACTATGCCAGGGTTGATGACAAATATTCATGGCGCCTGCCCGTGGTCTGTCACTGGCCCCTTTTGTCGAACGGCAACGAGTGGCCGTCCGGCATAGAGTCTTACTTCGTGGAAGGCGAAGACGGTAAGCCCGGCCACTGGGAAAAGACCATTCCCGATTGACAATCCGTGTTGTCCAGATTTCATTGACGGTAAGTGGAAATGGGTAGTTGACAAGACTTACCCCAACGGCTACTACTATCCCGGCGAGCCGGGGAAGGCCTACAATCACTACGAGCACAAATGGTATGACGGGAATTAGTCCCCTGTAATACGATTATTATGCTATCTTTGCGTTTATGAGGCGGAGTCTTTGGATAGCAGTCGTCTTGATGACGGTCGCCTGCGGAAGGGTTGCATCCCGGCCGCAGGTGTCCGTAACCGTGGACGGGGTGCCGTTCGTGGAGCTGAGAGCGGAGCGGTTGCCTGACCTGAGGCAGGCCCGCACCGGCCATGCGCTGGTGCGCATGGGTGACGGATGGATGGCGGCGGGAGGTCACACTACGGGGTTCGTTCTGGTGGAAGACGCTGAAATCCGTAGGGGCGGCAGGGAGGAGTCGGTCCGTATGCTCTATCCCCACGACAACCCTTTCGCCCTGACACTCAAAGACGGCCGCATCGTGCTTGGCGGGGGATATGCCGAGAGTTTCGGCATAGGCCAGAGCTGGGGCGTGGAATGTTATGACCCTGCTTCGGGCCGTTTTGCTCCTATGCCCATTATGGACCGCAAACGGGCGCTTCCTTCTGCAGTAGAGCTGAGCGGCGGAAAGATTGCCCTGAGCGGCAACTGGTGGGCGGATGATGACCTGGAACTCTTTACTCCCGGCGGCTTGTTCAGGAAGCAGAAAGATGTATCCAGGCCGCGCTGCTATCCCTTTATTCTCCGTTCAGACATCGACAACGCCATCGTTTTCGGCGGGCTGAGCCCTTATTGCGAGCCTCAGGACCCCTGGGTTGACCGCCTTTATGGAGATGCCTTTGAAGTTCCGCTTTTGCAGGCCTGGCGCCCCTTCATCAATATCAATCACGGCCCTGTTGCCGACGACTGCTTCATCGGAGATATGTCCACGGGCCATTTCTCCTATCTCGTCCACGTCCTGGATTCGCTCGGGCAGCCTGCCGTGATGCTTGTTTCCGGAGAGACGTTCACGCTTCTTGAAACCGACCGTCCCATCCCTGTGGAGGGCGTTTCAGGCAGGATTACTTATTGCGGTTATATCCGGACAGACAGATTCAGCCGGACGGCCTGGCTGCTCGGCGTGGACGAGGGCCGGCGCGCCTATCTTGCAGAAATCGGCTATGGCAGGACAAGCAGCGGCAGCAAGGCTACGCTCCTGATGCATTACACTCCTGAAGCTCTTGAAGACCTTCCTCAGTATCCTGCAGACCTGCTGCTTGCCGACGGCTCGGTGTTGCTTGCCGGCGGCGTCAGCGAATCCAACTACGAGCCCTCGGCTGCCGTTTACCGTCTCTACCCGGGGGCTGCGCCGGTCCGGCAGCCCTGGTGGCCTTTCATTGCGGCCTGCATTCTGCTGCTGGCCGTACTGGCGTTTTTCCTTCTGCGCCGCCGTCCGGAATCTCCGGCTCAGGCACCTGCTCCCGAGTCCGCTGCTCCCGAGCCTGCTCCTGATATGATGACCAGGATTAAGACCCTTATGGAAGAGAAGGAATTATTCCGCCGTAAAGACCTGCGCCTGTCCGACATAGCTTTCGAGCTGGCTACCAACACCACCTATGTTTCAGCCTGCATCAATGGCCAGACGGGCGGTTCATTCCCTGATTTCGTGGCGCAGTATCGTGTCCGTTATGCCCAGGAGCTGATGCGCAGCGAGCCGGACCTGCTGCTTTCCGAGGTCGGCTCCCGTTCGGGCTTCGCCAACGACAAATCCTTCTTCCGCACCTTCAAGGCCCGCACCGGCCTTACGCCCTCCGAGTGGAAGGCAAAACTATAGTTTCGTGCGGGCGGTGGGATTCGAACCCACACGCGCGAGGCACAAGATCCTAAGTCTTGCTTGGCTACCGTTTCAACACGCCCGCGACGCTGCAAAGATAGTGAATTTTGGGCTTGCTGCAATCATTCCGTACAGCTGCGCCCGCTGCTGCCGGTGTCGCCGCCGGAAGAGGCAACGGGGCAAGCCCAAAAAACAAACCCTCTCTTTACGGCAGATACACCCCGTCGGCCTTCAGCGCGGCGGCGAGCTCACCGCCGTCAAGCTCTGCAGGGTCAACCCCGGCCTTCACTGATAGAGCCGCTGCCGTTCCTGCGGCCTGCCCCATCGCGAAGCAGGGCGGAATGACCCGGATGGCTGCCATCACAGGCCTTTCGGCGGAGATGCAGCGCCCGGCGCAGAGCAGGTTCGAAACGCCCTTCGGCAGCAGGGCGCGGTAGGGAACATAGTACGGGTCGTTGGATTTACGGGCTACGTACTCGACGTGCCCCTTCCTGTGGATATCCATATGATTGGCGCAGCAGAAAACCGGGTCGGGATAGGTGACGGAATTGTTAACGTCCTCTGCCGTAATTGTATAGACTCCGTCGATGCGCCTTGTCTCGCGCACGCCGAGCTGGTCGGCGGAATACGCAAGCTCGCAGTTAGAACAGCCCTTGACATACTTGCGGAGGAACTTCACCACGTACGCGACCTGCTCGCGGCCGGTAATTTCTGCCTCCGTGACCTGCTTGGGGTCGAGTCCGTCAACCCCGTCGTTCTGGGCCATATTCACAGTGGCGGTGCCGTCGAGATTGCGGAAGAGGGCGATTTTCTGCCTCCACATAGGGAACTCTCCCTTCTCGCGGGCAGCCAGGATTTCCCTCATATAGAACTGCCCCTCGAAGTCGCCGGCCTTGCGGCAGGCCTCGTCGTGAGCGTCCATCGCGCTCCAGTCGACGTTGCGCACCACGAAAAAGAGCGACGAAGGCTGCATCTCGCCCTCCCCGTCACCGATGATGCAGGGAGCGCCCGCAGAGAAAGCAAGGTCGCCGTCGCCGGTGCAGTCGATGTAATTGCGCGCCTTTATTTTCCAGACGCCCGCCTTGGTGGCGAAGTACGCCGCCGTGATGCGACCTCCGCGCGTGTCGGCCTTTACGAAAAGCAGATGATACAGCAACTCCACGCCGGCGTCTTTGCAGAACTGCTCGGAAGTGCGTTTCAGACATTCATAGTCGTATGTGGTGAGCCCGTGGTGGCCTCTGTCGCGGTAGGCCGAAAAAGCTCCTATGGAGGCCTCCAGAGGATGAATTGCGCCACCCTGGACTATCATTGAGTCAACCAGTTCCTCGTAAAAGCCGCGAATCAGAAGCGTCTTCCCGTCGGGAGTGGTGGACGACATGAACGGAGCCACGAGGCCGGAAGTAGCAGTGCCTCCCAGGCATCCGTTGCGCTCGGCGAGTATGGTCTTCGCTCCGTGCCTTGCGGCGCATACCGCCGCTGCGATACCCGAAGGGCCTCCGCCTATTACCAGTACGTCACAGTCGAAAGTGCGCGTGACCGGAAGACTTACGGAGGAGCCTCCCGCGCATGCCTGCGCCATGATGAAGGCGCCGATAAATGCAAGATTCAGTATTCTTTTCATAACATGATTATATGTCAATATGTTTTTAAAAGTGCGTTGATTTCGGCTTCGAGAGCGGCGCGCTCGTCTTCGATTTCGCTCTCTATCTGTTTGGCTTCAAGCTTGTTGTATTCCGAATAGCTGAGAAGCTCGTCGCTCTGGCCTCCCTTGACCGGGCCGCCTCCGAACTGCTGTTGCATCGAGGCTCCGTTATACCTCCTCACGCCTTCCACGCCGAGGTGGTAAATATCCTGGATGGCGCGTGCGAAATTGATGTCCACGGCTTGCAACTCCTTTGTATAAACGGGAATCTGTCCGTTGCGGTAGCGGGCCCTCGCAAGGGCGAAACGCCAGTTTCCCACGGCGCCGCGTATATTGATGCCGAAGGGAATCACCAGCGGAGATTTCAATACCGAAATATGATAGTCAAGGCTTCCGTTGAAGCCCTGAATGCCTTGGAGGGCGAAGCGGTAGCGGTCAACGCCCAGCAGGAAGGGGAATATCTCGGCCTTGTTGTCGCGCACCACCATCGATACCGACAGGTCGTCGATTCTGCCTATGTCCTTGTTCTTGAAAAGCAGCATCGAGGTAATCTTGCGGAGCGCTCCCGCGTCGTCGATATTAAGGTCGCGTCCATTGATTTCGAGCACGCCCTGCAGCGACGGAGTAAGGAGATTCATCTCCTCGTCGAAGCTCATGTTCGCAGATGTGTGGCAGTCGAGAAGGCCAGAGAAGGAGCGCAGCGCCGGCATCAGCGAATCCACCATCGGAAGCACCGTCAGCAGGTCGTGTACCTGCACGTCGTAAAGGTCGGCGGTAAGGCCTCCGGATATTTCCCGGGGCGAACGGGAAGAGTAGTAGGCGTCCATACCGAGTTGTCCGAATCCGGTGTCGGTATAGAAATCAAGTACTTGCAGCGTGTTGTTGCGAATGTTGACGCTCCCCCTGAAGGGCGACAGTTCCAGGTTCTCGAAGTCGAGCCTGTCGACGTCCAGCTCCAGCGCAGCCGATATGTTGCCCGGCACCACGATGGTCTTGCGCTTGATGCGGGCCGTTGCGTCGGGAATGGAGTCGAGTACGAAGGAATCGTCTTCACCGGCGTCCGCCGTATTTACACCGCCCGCCGATGCGTAGTCCATAGCCGCCACTATCTCGTTGACGTTCAGCCTTGAAGAGCGCAGCGAGAGCGTCGCGTCCACGAAACTGCGCCTTTTCGAGAATACACGCATCACCGAGCGCAGTTCGCCCTTTGCTTCAAGGTCGGATGTGCCGCAGCTGAGAGCGAGAGTGTCGAGCCTGAAATTGCGGCCGTCGTAATTGCCGCTGAACCCCCTTAAGCGGGTTCTCAGCGGAATCGACGGCGAAGCGATGAAGCCCCTCTGGAAACTCAGCTCCGCGGTAGGGGCCCAGCGGCGCATCATGGCCGCGAAAGAAGAGTCAATATTGATGCGTATGTCCCTGTCTCTGAAGGCCCTGAGAGAATCTGAAGACAGTGCCCTGAAATCGGGGCGAAGAATCCCCATCTTGCGAAAAAAAGAAGTGTCCGGCATCACCCGCTTTCTCAAGGTCGCCGTCACGCGGGCCCCTGAAACGCCGGCCCTCTGCTCACCCGCCTTTACGAAGAGGCGGCCGTTGTCGCTCAGGAGCTCCAGCCCCGGGACGGTCTTGCCGTACGCCTCCACCCTGTGCAGGCGCGCCAGGCTGTGCGACTCCCTGAGCCTTGCCGCCAGCGAAGGCGAATGCACGAAGCTGCTGTCGAGGTCGATGCCCATCGCTATGCCGTCGGGCCCCGCTCCAATGCGGACAAGCGGGCTGAAAAGCTCCACCGACATCGTATCCATCGGCATATTCAGCGTAAGCTTGTCGGAGCTGACGCTGCCTTTTACGCCCGCCTCGTGAAAATGATACTTCGCAAAACTTGACTTGTGAGCATCTATATCCAGATTGACGTTGACGTTTCCGGATGCCGTAGAGCCACCCGGCACGAGAAAATAGTCGCACAGTTTCTTTGCCGACGCTCCTGCCCCCAGGTGAGCGCGGACCCTCGGGTCACTCCCCTCGATTCCGTCGGCCCTGCCCGAAAGCTGCACCCTCGCCCCCGGAACGGAGGCGAAGAGCCTGTCTATCACGGCTTCAATCCTGCCCTCGACATCTGCCGAGGCACCGCAGTCAAGCCCCAGAGTGCCGTCGAGGCCGTAAGGCTTGAAGGCGAAGCGCTCGTCGGGAACGGAGAGATTCATATTGAAGCGGGGAACCTTCCCTTCTGCGAGCAGACCCTCGGCAAAGGCGTCAAGGCTGAGCGATGCGTCGGTACTTATGTCTGTGACTATGGGGAAGAACTGCACCGCCCATTCGTCGAGAACGGGCTGAATAGGGCACTCCTTCACTGCGGCCCGGGCGTTAAGATACAGCCCCTCTCCTCCGGTACGGACCTTTCCGGCGGCTTCCAGGGGCAGATGAGCGAGCCTGGCTGAAAGACTGTCGGCCCAGGCAATGATACCCTCGCCATCCGGCCTTGCGCCTGCCTCCCTCACTCTCAGTTCCAGGGGGATGCTGAACCTCAGGTTATGCGGGGCCGAGGTGAATACCGCCAGCGACCCTCCTCCCAGCTCGAACTCGCGCAGGCGGATTTCAGGAAAACCCGCTCCGCTGCGCTCCGTACTGTCGGCGGAAGGCTTGAAAATCATCCAGTTGGCAAGGCTGTCGGAGAAGCTGTGGGCAAAGGCCCTGAGCCCCTCCAGCTTCAGGGACCGGACATCCACGACTCCCTTCAGGAGAGCCGATGCCCGTACCCGGAGTTCCAGCCTGCCGAGCCTGAGGAGCGTGTCGGGAGCAGCCCCGGCACCTTCTTCGCTGCCTGCAATCCCGGCGTCCCCGGCGAAAACACCTGCCGTCCCGTCTTCCTGCAGCGGCAGGACGCGGAAAGCGTCGTATCGACCCGCTTCCGTCGTAACCGAAAGCTCTTCAATCCCTGCAAAGATGTCGGGGAAGCTCCGCAGTGCCGAGAGCTGCAGCCTTCCAACGGAAACGTCGGCGTCGAGAAAGTCCGAGGCCAGCTCAGAGGCTATCCTTGCCGGCAGAGGCGAGTGCAGGAAAATGCACAAGGCGGCAGGGACTATGATAAGCCCCGCCACGACGGCAAGAACCGTCAGCCAAACCTTGTGTTTCCTGCCAGCCACGGGCAAAGAGAGCTGCTACAGCCCCAGCTTTTTGAAGAAATCGTTGCCCTTGTCGTCAACGAGTATGAAGGCGGGGAAGTCCTCCACGCGAATCTTCCATACGGCCTCCATCCCGAGCTCGGGATACTCCACGCATTCGATGCTCTTGATATGCTCCTGCGCGAGGATGGCAGCCACGCCGCCTATCGTCCCGAGGTAGAATCCGCCGTGCTTGCGGCAGGCGTCGGTAACCTGCTGGGTGCGGTTGCCCTTGGCAATCATCACCAGCGAAGCGCCGTTTGCCTGGAACTCGTCGACGTACGGGTCCATGCGGTTGGCCGTAGTGGGGCCCATGGAGCCGCAGGGATATCCTTCCGGAGTCTTGGCCGGGCCGGCGTAGAGCACCGGGTGGTCCTTGAAGTACTGCGGAAGGCCTTCGCCCGCATCGAGCCTCGCCTTCAGCTTGGCGTGGGCTATGTCGCGTGCCACGATTATGGTGCCGTTGAGGTTGACGCGGGTGCTTACGGGGTACT
>JAFSVP010000192.1 GCA_017444905.1 Bacteroidales bacterium | reverse complement strand
CCTTATTATATGGATACCTACGGCTTCCACAGCATCCACGGCAGGGCCACGGCGGTATCCACCGGCATCAAGGTGGCCAACCCCTCGCTTGCCGTATGGCAGGCCTGCGGCGACGGTGACGCCCTCGCCATAGGCGGCAACCACTTCATCCACGCCGTAAGGCGCAACGTCGATATTAATATCGTTCTCTTCAACAACCAGATTTACGGCCTCACCAAGGGCCAGTATTCTCCTACCTCGAAGTTCGGAGCCATCACCAAGACTTCTCCCTACGGCACCGTGGAGCAGCCCTTCAACCCCGGGCTCCTCGTTCTCGGAGCCATGGGCACCTTCTTCGCCCGCTCGCTCGACGTCGACCTCAAACTCAACGGCGAGATTATGCTCGCGGCGGGCCTGCACAAGGGCTGCTCGGTAATGGAGATGCTTACCAACTGCGTGATTTTCAACGACGGAGCCCACAAGCTGCTGTCCGACCCCGAGAACCGGGCCGAGAATACCATCGTCCTGCGTCAGGGCGAACCTATGATATTCGGCCGCAATCGCGACAAGGGCCTCGTCTTCCGTGACGGAGTGATGGGCGTAGTGAATCTTTCCGCCGGCGCCGACGCTTCGCAGGTGCTCGTCCACGATTCTCATTCCGACAATCTCGCCCTCCACATGGCCCTCGCCGGCATGAAGGGGCCCGACTTCCCGGTGGCGCTCGGCGTCATCCGCGACGTGGAGGCTCCCACCTACGACGACGGCGTGAACAGGCAGGTGGAGGAAGTGAGCGCGAAGTCCCGCATCCACAGCGTCGACGAGCTTCTCCACAGCGGTTCCACCTGGACCGTAGAGTAGAGCCCCGGACTTCTGATAACTGAACCACACTTTAACTTTAAGATAACCAATATGAAAACCACGGAAATAATGGCCCGCCTGAGGGCGAAGTACCCGGGCGAGAGCGAGTACCTCCAGGCCGTCGAGGAAGTCCTCGAATCGGTAGAGGAAGTATATAACAGCCATCCCGAATTCGAGAAGGCTAAGATAGTCGAGCGTATGGTCGAACCCGACCGCGTGTTCAGCTTCAGGGTCGCCTGGGTTGACGATGCGGGCGAGGTCCGCACCAACACCGGCTACCGCATCCAGTTCAACAGTGCCATCGGCCCGTACAAGGGAGGCCTTCGCTTCCACCGCGCCGTGTCGCTCTCGATGCTGAAGTTCCTCGGCTTCGAGCAGACCTTCAAGAACGCCCTCACCACCCTCCCGATGGGCGGCGCCAAGGGCGGCTCCGATTTCGACCCGGTAGGCAAGAGCAACGATGAAATCATGCGCTTCTGCCAGGCCTTCATGCTTGAGCTCTGGAACTGCATCGGCCCCGACCAGGACATCCCTGCGGGCGATGTGGGCGTGGGAGGCCGCGAAATCGGCTACCTCTACGGAATGTACAAGAAGCTGGCCCGCGAGTACAACACCGGCGTGCTTACCGGCAAGGGAGCGGGCTGGGGAGGCTCCATCCTCCGCCCCGAGGCCACCGGCTACGGCGCCCTGTACTTCACCCAGAACCTCCTTCACAAGGCGGGCAAGGACATCAAGGGCTGCCGCGTGGCGGTGTCGGGCTTCGGCAACGTAGCCTGGGGCGCCTGCCGCAAGGCAAGCGAACTCGGCGCCAAAGTAGTTGCCATATCGGGCCCCGACGGAGTTGTCGAAATTCCGGGTGGCATCACTCCTGAAATGATTGACTATATGCTGGTCATGCGCGCCTCCAACCGCAACCGCGTGGAGGATATGGCCGACCGCTTCCCCGAGCTCTGCAAGTTTACTCCCGGCCTCAAGGCCTGGAGCGTCGCCTGCGACGTAGCCCTTCCCTGCGCGTTCCAGAACGAGCTTGAAGAAGAGGACGCGAAGATGCTCAAGGATAACGGCTGCTGGTG
>JAFSVP010000191.1 GCA_017444905.1 Bacteroidales bacterium | reverse complement strand
GGTATTGAAGATTTCCAGCGAGCGGCGGTACATCTTCACCGAGTTCTCGTAGCTGAAATTCGAGAAGTTGGAGAGCTTGGTGGCGAGCAGCCACGACTCCCTCGGATGCCTGCAGAGCGCCTCCGCCGTGGCCCTTTCGGATTCTCCCTTGAGGTACACGGGCGAGGTGTCGTAGTAGTTGACTCCGGCGGCGAGGGCCTCGTCCACGAGGCGGTTTACCTCCTGCTGGTCGATGATTTCGCCTCCGTTGCCATCGCTCGTCATGGGCCAGCGCATACAGCCGTAGCCGAGAGTGCCTATGCCTTCGTAATTCTGAAGCATAGCGCCTCTGCGGCCTTTCGTACCTGTGCCGGCTCCTCCTTCCTGTTCGCGGGGCGTGCAGGCGGCAACTGCGGCGGCAGCGGCTGCCGCCGAACTCTTTATAAAGTCTCTTCTTTTCATCATCTCAAAACAGCTTCTCAATATGGGTTTCAAGGCCGCGGACCGTTATTGCGCTCACGGGCCGCACGGGGCAGAGATATTCGCACTTGCCGCAGCCGATGCACTGCTCCTCGGCAACTACGGGGCGGCGCACTCCGGAGGCGTCACGCACCATTTCTATGGCTCCGGCGGGGCACTGGAATTCGCACTGCCCGCAATTCTCCTTGCCGGTGGCGGCAAGGCAGAGCGAAGTGTCAACCCGGGCCGTACCTATGCGTATTGCGGTTTTTTCGCCTTCTGCCAGAGGCTTTATGGCCCCGGCGGGGCAGACGTCGGAGCAGGCCGTGCATTCCGGCCGGCAGAATCCGTTTTCGTAACCCATAACGGGCTGAAGCAGTCGCCCAAGTTCGGTCGAGGGGCGAAGGACCTGATTCGGGCAGGCCTGTACGCAAAGTTGGCAGGCCGTGCATTTTGAGTAGAAGTCCTTCACTCCGCCGGCTCCGGGAGGGACGAGTCCTGCGCCCCGCTCTACTGCAATCTTGTCTTCGAGAGGAGCCAGGCCTCCGTCGAGCTTCATTTCCTGGGCCGCCGCCTTCGCGCCTGCGGCCAGTGCTATGGCTGAAGTTGCGAGAAAAGCCCTGCGGCCGGAGGAGACTGTTTCTGCCGCCCGGGAGGCTTCTGCCCGGCCGGCGTCGGCGCTCGCTCGCTTAGTCTGAACGTGGGCAGGTGCGGCGGGGCTTGTTTTGCTGCCGGCTACGGCATCGGGTCTTGCCTCTGCATTGCAGGAGCTTGCAGACTTCCCTTTACTCCCGGCTCCGGCGCCTTTGCAGCCGGCGGCAGTGCCGAATCTGATGGCTCCCGTGTGGCAGACACCTATGCAGTCGAAACAGTCGATGCAGCGCGAGAGGTCTATCCTGAGGCTGCCTTCTTCGATGCACGAAGCCTTGCAGGCCCTGGAGCAGCTGCCGCATTTCACGCATCGGTCTTCGTTAATCTTTATCCTGAACAGGCTGGCCCTGCCGAAGAGAGAGAGTACCGTACCTACAGGGCAGACGCTGCTGCACCATTCCCGCCCCCATAACCAGGCACAGGCGGTAATCAGCAGGAAGGTGGCCGCCGCGGTGATGAGCAGCGGAGCGGGACCTCCTCCTAATATGGCGCTCACCATCCTTCCGTATGCGCTGTAGGGGGCAAGAAGAGCCACGAGGGGCTGCAGCCCGACTGCGATGCAGGCGATGAAGACGACGGCGACTCCGTACCTCAGGATGCGGCGCTCCTTGTTGAATTTGAAGTGCTTGCGCAGCTTTTTCAGCCCTTTTTTGCGCGAAACCTTCCTGCGCAGCCATATAATAGAGTCTTGGAAAACGCCGAGGGGGCAGATTACCGAACAGTAGATACGCCCGAACAGTAGCGTAAGCAGCAGGATGCCGCCTACTACGGCAATGTTGCCCAGGGTGGCTCCTCCGATAAGGCGCAGTGTAGCCGGGAGGAACTGGAGCTTCGCCATCCATCCCCACCAGTCGTGACCGGCTCCGGAAAAGAGCAGGGTGATGCCCGCAATGAAAAGGGCTGCGAGTATTACTCGTGTCTTTTTTAGCATGGAGATATGTTTGAATATTTGTAAAAGTTGCGCCCGGCGCCGCTCAGGGCCTGAAATATACTCCTTCGTCCTTCAGCGCCTGCTGAAGCAGCTTTATGTCGAGCTTCCGGGGTTCGCAGCCCTGCTTTGCGGAGAGGGCCGCAGCCTTGCCGGCCGCCTCGCCGAGGCACATTGCCGGCGCCATCACCCTTACCGAAGCGAGGGCCAGGTGCGTTGCCGAAATGTTCCGCCCGGCGCAGAGGAGGCCGTCTATTTTAAGAGGAACGAGGGAGCGGTAGGGGATGTCGTAGCAGTCGGGGCACCACATCAGGGTGCAGTCGCCGCCCACGGGGTGATGCAGGTCCACGGGGTATGCCGCCACGCCAATTGCATCGTCGAAGCGGGCGCAGTCGAAGATATCCTGCTCGGTAAGCACGTATTCGCCTACTATTCGCCTCGTTTCGCGTATGCCCATGAACGGGGCCACTCGGTCAAGCCAGGCATTCTCGAAGCCCGGAATGTAGGCCTTCAGGTAGCGGACTATCTCGGCGTTCTGCCTTATGCAGATTTCCTCGCCCCTGGTGTACTGCTCGGGGTCGGTGGCGTCGATGCCGTTCACCCTCGACATATTCACCCACCATTCGTCGCCGGCCATGCCGGTCATGAAGATGGTGCGCTCCACGGGGAGCTTGTAGCCGGCGGCGCGGGCCTGCTTTATCTGGTTGCGGAAGCCCACCATCGTGCAGTTGTCGTCGGAGCGGAAGAACTCTCCGGGGATGAAGTCTATATCGTAAATGTCGGGGTGGTCGGCCACGGCGTCGCGCAGCTTGCGGGAGTCCACGCCCCGCATCGAGAACATCAGGGTGGGCGGCTGGGCTATGCCGTCGTCGTTGCCGTATTTCATCTCCGCGCCCGCACGGAAAGCCACGTCGCCGTCGCCCGTGCAGTCAACAACCGTCTTTGCAAGTATTGCCTCGCGGCCCTTCTTGGATTCGATGATTACTCCCGCGACCCTGCTGCCGTTCATTATCACGTCAACGCACATGACGTACATCAGTACCTTCACCCCGCACTCCTCCATTATCTCCCAGGCAAGGCGCTTCGTGCCTTCGGGGTCTATCATGGTGAGGCTCACGTGCAGGGGACAGGCCCTGTGGTGTGTGGCCTGCCCGCGTTCGCGCAGGCGCTCCACGAAGCGCAGGGGGAGCCCCTTTATCACTTCGTTGCCCTTGCGGCCCAGGAACCCCAGAAGCGGAAGCCCCTGAGTCATATTGCCTCCGAGCGAACCGCGGTTCTCGATGAGCATCACTTTCGTGCCTTCAACCAGGGCGGCCGACTGTGCCGCCATCAGCCCTGCCGGGCCTCCGCCCACGACGAGGACGTCGACTTCGTCCCTTACCGGAATACGCCTCGCGGGCTCTTCAATGAATTTATTTTCCATATACTCACAAAGGTAAAAAGCAATTTTGAAATATCCTCGGAATTTTATAATTTTGCGATGAATCAGAGTTCTGTCATGAGGCAGGACTCCTTTTTAATTCACTATTATGGCAGAAACGCACTATATGAGCCAGGAAGGGCTCGACAAACTTAAGAAAGACCCTGCGGAGGCCCTTGCACGCCGTCCGCAGATATCGGCCGCTATAGCCGAAGCCCGCGAGAAGGGTGACCTCTCCGAGAACGCGGAATACGAGTCCGCAAGGGAGGCCCAGGGGCTGCTGGAGCTTCGCATAGCCAAGCTGCAGGATACCATAGCCAATGCCAAAGTCGTCGACGGTTCGATGCTTACGGCCGACAAAGTCCAGATGCTCACCCGCGTGAAGGTGGAGAATTTGAGCGCAGGCGGCCGCATTATGGAGTTTACCATCGTGGGCGAGAACGAGGCTGATTTCCAGAAGGGCAGGCTGGCCGCCACCACCCCTATAGCCAAGGCCCTCATCGGCCACGGCAAGGGTGAAGTCGTCGAGGCGAGGGTTCCCTCCGGAGTTATGAAATTCAAGATTGTCGATATTTCGCTATGACCATTTTCACTAAGATAGCAAAGGGTGAAATTCCCTCCTGGAAGGTCGCGGAGAACGACCGCTACTATGCTTTCCTCGACATAAGCCCCCTCTCCAAGGGGCATACCCTGGTCATCCCCAAGGCTGTTGAGGAAGATTATATCTTCAGGCTTGACGAGCTTACCTACGAGGGCCTCTGGGCTTTCGCGCGCAAAGTTGCGATAGCGATGAAGAAGGTGATTCCCTGCGCCCGCATAGGCGTGGCGGTCCTCGGAATGGAGGTTCCCCATACCCACATCCACCTTGTCCCGCTCCAGACCGAGGGCGACCTCGACTTCCGCAAGGAGCGCGCGAAGGTGGATCCGGAAGAACAGGCCGCTCTGGCGGCTTCCATCCTCACGGAGTATGAGAAGCTCTAGCCTTCTGCCTCTCGCCGCGCTGCTCTGCGTCTGCTGTACGCCCAAGGCGCGCATCGAGGCTGAAATCGCCCAGGCTCCTTCTTCGGAGGTCGTGGTGAGTATGCTCGACATGAACTCCCTCAAGGTGCTCGACACCGTGAAGACCGACGCCTCCGGCCGTTTCCGCTACTCCGTCGAGGTTCAGAAGGGAAGGCCCGAGTTCGTTTACCTCTTCCGCGGAGAAAGGAAGCTGGCTTCGCTTCTGCTTTCCGCCGGCGAGACCGCCGTGGTCAAGGCCGATACCCTCGGGCATTATGAAGTCAGCGGCTCTCCCGAGTCGGAGAAGCTCTGCGGAGTCGAAGCCTCTTATGCCGGATTCATCAAGGCTATGGACGAGGAATCCGACCCTCGCGAGCTGTCGCGCATCTTTATCGACCATTATCGCGAGAATCTGCGCTACATAGCCTCCAACCCCCGTTCGCTTACCGTCATACCCGTTCTGTACCAGCAGCTTGACGAGTACACCCCGGTGTTTTTCCAGTTTACCGACGCGGTGCGCTTCCGTGCAGCCCTCGATTCGCTGAAGCCGGCTTATCCCGATTCGCCCTACGTGCAGGCCCTCGAGAAGGAAACCCGCCGCCGCGAATCCGCCCTTCAGCTCAGCTCCATGGTGCAGGGCGCCGAGCGCCGCAGCTTCCCCGAGCTCTCTCTTCCCTCTATTGACGGAGAGCGCAAGTCGCTTTCGGCGATGGACTCCAAGGCCGTCCTGATTCATTTCTGGGACCCTGCCGACGCCGCGCAGAAGATGTTCAATCTCGACGTCCTCCTGCCCTTGTGGAACCGCTTCCACTCCCGCGGCCTGGATATCTATTCCGTAGCCGTGGGGCCTGAGAAGTCGCTCTGGGCTTCGGTAGTCGAGGCTCAGAAAACTCCCTGGACCAACGTGTGCGCAGGCCGTAACGAGAGCGCAGGCGTGCTCCTGAAATACAACGTGGGCGGGCTCCCTTCGTCCTACCTTCTCATAAACGGAGAGTTCTCTTCGGCTACTATAGACGGCGAGGACGCCCTCCGGCGCGAACTTGAAAAAGCCCTGTTATGAAGCAGTTTACAATAGGAGTCGACTTCGGTACCGATTCCGCCCGGGCCGTCCTTGCCGACGCTTCCGACGGCTCGGTCCTGGCCTCCGCCGCCCGCAACTATCCCCGCTGGGCCGATGGCCTGTACTGCGACGCTGCCGTCCAGCAGTTCCGCCAGCATCCCCTTGATTATATCGAATGCCTCGAAGGCGTGCTGAAGGAGGTCGTGGGCGCCTGTCCCGACCCTTCCGCCATCAGGGCCATTGCGGTCGACACCACCGGCAGCACCGTGTGTATGGCCGATGCCGACGGGATGCCCCTGTCGCTTCAGAGCGGCTTCGAAGGCGACCCGGATGCGATGTTCATACTCTGGAAAGACCACACCGCAACCGTTGAGGCCGCCGAATTTACTTCCGCAGGCGCGAAGTATGAGCCCAACTATATCTGCCAGAGCGGTAACCATTATTCCTCCGAATGCACCTGGGCAAAGGTGCTCCACACCGTTCGCAAGAGCGAGAAAGTGCGCCGTTCGGCAACGGGATTCATAGACGAATGCGATTTCGTGACGGCCCTGCTTACCGGGGCGCGCGGATATGCCTCGATGAAGTGGGGGCACTGCATCCCTGCTGCAAAGCAGCTCTGGAACAAAGACTGGGGCGGGTATCCCCCCGAGTGGTTCTTCGAGAGCATCGACCCTCTGCTCATTCCTTACCTCAGGGCCGTGCCTCACGATAATTACGCCAGCTCGCGCAAGGCGGGGACGCTCTGCCCCGAGTGGGCTGCAAAGCTCGGCCTGGGCACAGGCGTAGTCATAGGCGTAGGCAACTGCGACGCGCATTCCGGCGCCGTGGGAGCGGGTGTGCGGCCCGGCACTGCCGTGCTCAACCTCGGTACCTCCGCCTGCTATATGGCAGTGATGCCCGTGGAAGAGATGAAGGGCCATTTCATCGACGGCCTTTTCGGACAGGCCGAGGGAACCATTCTCGAAGGCTATATGGGCTACGAGACTGGTCTTTCAGCTTTCGGCGACATTTTCGCCTGGTTCAGGCGTCTTACCGGCCGTCCGCTCGACGAGCTCGGCAAAGAGGCTGAGGCGATTGCCCTGCGCGACGACCTCCCCCTCGCCACCGACTTCTTCAACGGACGCCGTGCTCCCAACCCGAGCAACACCGTTACGGCGGGCATAAGCGGCCTCCGTATCACTACGGGCCCGGCCGAGATATACAGGGCCCTTGTGGAAGCGGCCGCTTTCGGCTCCAGGGCCTGCATCGACCAGTACCTTGACGGCGGCATTCGCATCGACAGGATGATAGCCGTGGGAGGCATAGCCCTCAAGTCCCCGTTCGTGGTGCAGACCCTCTGCGACGTGCTCGGACGGCCGGTCGAGGTATCCGGGTGCTCCGACGCCTGCGCCCTCGGCTCCGCAATACACGCGGCCGTGGCGGCAGGGCTTTACGGCAGCGTGCTCGAGGCTGAAGACGCAATGTGCCCCGGCTCCTGCGCCCTTTATACTCCCGACGCGTCAAGGCGGGAGTTCTATCAGCGTCGTTATGAAAAATACGGCCGTCTGGCCGCTTTGGAATTGTTTTAGATTATGCTTACAGTAAAAGAACCTGCGCGCGAGATACCGGTACGCGCGTCTGTAGATATCCTCGTAGTTGGAGGCGGCCCTTCCGGCGTTATGGCCGCCCGTGCTGCCGCTGCCGGCGGGAAGCACAGGGTGATGCTTGTCGAGAGCCGTGGTTTTCTTGGCGGCAACCTTACCATAGGGCTGCCTATTCTGGCCTTCCTCGGGCCCAAGGGCAATCAGGTCATAAAGGGCGAGGCCCAGCATTTCATCGACCGTATGAGGGCGCGTGGCGCCGCAGGCCCCCACAAGCCCTGCAAGAACCATATGTCGCTTACCATCATCGACTCCGAAGAGGCCAAGACCGTCTGCGCCGAGATGCTTCAGGAAGTCGGCGTGGAGGTACTTATGTACGCATTCTGCTGCGGAGCGCTGAAGGAGGGCGACGACGTTACCGGAATTATCATCGAGTCGAAATGCGGCCGCGAGGCCATACTCGCCAAGACCGTCATCGACTGCACCGGCGACGGCGACGTGGCTTTCAGGGCCGGCGTCGAATGCCACAAGGGCGATGCCGAAGGCGGTATGCAGCCTCCCACCCTGATGTACCAGATGCGCGGGGTGAAGATGCAGGAGCTTCGCGACGCCATCGTAAAGCATCCCGACGTCTATGATATGGACGTGATGCCGCCCTCACAGTTCGAGAGCGGTCATTTCATAACCGTAGGCCTGCGCCGTCAGATTCGCGAGGCCCAGGCCGAAGGGCTTGAAATCCCCGTCTCCCGCACCATCCTTATAACTGGTCTCGCTCCCGACGAAATATGGGTGAATATGACCCGCGTGAGCGGAGTCGACAGCACCGACCCGGCAAGCTACACCCGTGGCGAAATTACCGCCCGCAAGCAGATGAAGGACGTTACGGAGTATCTCCGCCGCTTCGTCCCCGGCTTCGAAGACGCCCGCGTGGAGAAGATTGCCCCGTTTATGGGCATACGCGAGAGCCGCGTAATCGTTGGCAAGTACGTGCTCACCGCTGAGGACGTGCTGAGCATGAAGCATTTCCCTGATACCGTAGTGGTGGCAGGATATCCCGTCGATATCCACCACGCCAAGGGAGGCGACTGTACGATGCTCTTCACTGAAGACGCCTATGATATCCCTTACCGCGTGCTGGTGCCCGAGAAGGTTGGCTCGCTGCTCGTTGCCGGGCGCTGCTCGTCGATGAATCATGAGGCTATGGCAGGCACTCGGGTAATGTCAACCTGCATGGCCCTCGGCGAGGCTGCCGGCACGGCCGCCCGCATCGCCCTCGACGACGGCGTAAAGCCTGCCGACGTGAACGTTGACAAGGTCCGCTCCGCCCTCCTCGCCAACGGCGCATACCTGGGCTGAGAACAGGAAAAGGTCATTTCTTTTTCCTGAGAGGCTTGTAACCGCTCACGAGTTCACTTGTTTTGATATCAGGGTCAGTCGCTTCTCCTTGTGAGTCATTCAAGTATTGAGGATGCCGGACTGACGCGCCATTATAGCCGCTGACATAGGTCAGGGCTGATTTAACGATATCTATACTCAAGGCATTTTCCCCTAAATAATCAAGGTCATCAACTAACTTCCCGGTTGCCTTTGCAATAACACGCTTCAACAGAATATTTTTGGAAGCAAACGCGTCTGATATAAAATCTTGCAATTCCCCTTCGTAATATGAAACAATACAGGCATAATAAAGTTCTTCATAAAAGTGTGACACACTTGTCACGGTTTAAGCTGTCGTTTGTTGGCAAGATACAAAACCTCGTGTTGATATGCAAAAAAAATGCAGATTAGATCACTTTCTCACGAAAGTCTCGCTGACGCTCCGCCGTTGTGCCTGACGGCGCCAGACGAGTAATTATTTCCGTCACACAGGCTCCGGAACGGGCTCGGAACAATGCTGGCCTCAGCGTACTGATGGGGTTTATAAGTCTGGTTAAATCCACCGCGCCGGCTCTGTTACGTATCCTGCCCCGTCACCTGTCCTGCACCTCCGATTGTTCTGCTCCGCCACCTATCCTGCTCCACCACCTATCCTGCTCCGCCAAAGCAGTGGCGGAGTAAGAAAGAAAATGGCCGAAAACGCGCTTACTCCGCCATAGCCGTGGCGGAGTAAGCGAGGCTTGTCTTGATTTCCAGTACCCGGCGGCGCGTTTCCGGTCAGATTGACTCTATCTGCTTCAGGTCCAGGCCGGTGAGCTTTGCCACGTCCGCTTTCGACATTCCGGCGTCAAGCATCTTGCGGGCGATGGCCAGTTTCCCTTGCTCAATGCCCTGTGCGATACCTTGCTCAATGCCTTGTTCAATACCCTCCTTTCTTCCTTTTTCGAATCCTTTCTCGATGCCTTTGGCATAGAACTCCCCGGCGATTTCCCTGCGGTCTTCGTCGGTGAGGTATGAACGGTTCTTGTCTTCG
>JAFSVP010000190.1 GCA_017444905.1 Bacteroidales bacterium | reverse complement strand
CTTAAGCATTTCATATTACTATTCCGGCCTCTGCAGACAGCGGAGGCCGGTAATCGTTTGTGGCGGCTTGCAGGCCGAAGCGGCCGGAAGAAACCTATTCTCCGCTGAAATCCACCCCGGCGAAGGCGAGGCTCGGAACCTGCTTCGAAGCGCATTCCCTGTAGTCGGAGCCCGCTGCGGTGAGCTTGTTCCAAAGCTCGATGAAATTGCCGGTGATGAGCATTTCCGATACGGGCGCTACAATCTTTCCGTCGCGGAAAAGGTGACCGCTCACTCCGTAGGAGAAGTCGCCGGTGGTCATATTGCAATTGCCTCCGTTGAAGTCGGTTACGAGTATTCCGCTGCCGCAGAGCCGCATCAGGTCGAAGCGGTCGCTGGGCGCGCCTGTGCCACCGGTGGCGTTTGCGTTGCTGCCGTCCGTCCGGCCCGCCCACGGAAGGAGTCTTGGCCTTACGGCTTCCTCTATGGTGGGAGGAATCCCGAGTTTGCCTGACATATAAGTGTTTACGAAGTATCTGCTGATTACGCCCCCGGCAATTATGTCGGAGGGTGCGGTAGCTACGCCTTCGCTGTCGAAGAGCTTCGAGCAGCAGTCGCCCTTTCGCCAGGGCTCATCAACTATGGTGAGGCCGCTGGAGAAAATCTTCTTGCCTTCGCTTCCCACGAGGAATGATTTGCCCTGCTGTATCGAGTAGGCGCTGAGTGCGTTAAGCAGGGGAGAGACAAGCCTTGAAGAGACTTCGCAGCCGGTGACCATATTGTACTTTCCGCTTTCTACGGGCCCTGCTCCTACTCTGGCGGCGGCCCTGCGGATGGCGGTTGCGGAGCAGTCGGAAGGGTCGAAACTGCTCCTGAAGGGGGAAGATGTCCACCAGTAGTCGCTGTATTTGTCGCCATTGCCGTCTTCCAGCGTAAGCTCGACTCCGTAGTCGTAGGAAGTCTCGCTGTGGCGGCAGTACAGCCCCTGGCTGTCGATTACGAGCACGTCGTATTCAGAGTCGCTGTACTCGCCTTCCTCCGACACGAGCTTCAGGCCCTCCGGAAGGAAGTCGCATTTTCCGTACATAGAGGCGTCCAGAGCCGCCTTCCTTCGGTTTTCGGGGCTTATGCCCGCATATTCGCCGCAGTAACTCCCGAGCTCCAGGCCCGTGAGGGCTGTCTTGCAGCAGCGCTCCGGCGCGGGAAGGACACGGAAAGGGTCGGGGGTAAGGAGCCTTACGGTTTCGATGGCGTTGGTTATGAACTCTTCAAGAGGAGCTTCCTCCAGCCGGTTGGTCGAGAAACTGCCGAAGCGCCCGTCGGCGAAAATGGCGGCGCGTATGCTCCTGTCGGCGCAGTGGGTGACTTTGTCAATCTCTCCGTCGAGCGTTGCTATCTGGTCTTCGGTACTCTTGGTGAGCGTGATGCGTATGCCCGAGGCACCTTTTGCCAGGGCAAAGTCGATGCAGTGCCGCACGAGCGCTGTTTCCTGTTCAGTAATCATTGTCCTCCAACAGTCAGTTCTTTCACAAGCACGCTGGGAATGCCGCAGGATACGGCTACGCTCTGTTCCTTGCCGCAGGTCCAGGTGCCGTCGTCTATCCTGAGGTCTCCGGCCACAGCTACTATGTCGGAGAGCGCACGGGGGCCGTTTCCTATTATATTTATGTCTTTCACGGGCATGGTGAGGCGCCCGTTCTCAATCAGGTAGCCGCGGTTGACGTAGAAAGTGAAGTCGCCTTCGCCTATTTTTACCTCTCCGTTGGCGAACCGGTCAACATAGATGCCTTTCTTTACAGAAGATATGAGGTCGTCGAGGCTCCCGTCAGAGCCGCTTTCCATGTAAGTGGCGCGCATCCGGGGGATGGGGTTGTAACGGAACGACTCGCGCCTGCCGTTGCCCGTGGGCGCGACTCCGTACCATTTGGCGCTTATGCGGTCGTGAAGGTAGGAGTTCAGGATTCCGTCCTGCACCATATAGGTTTTCTGCCCAGGTACGCCCTCGTCGTCGATGTTCAGCGAGCCACGGTTGCCAGGAATCGTGGCGTCGTCGATGATATTGATGCCCTTGCGGCAGATGCGCTCGCCGATGCGGCCGCTGAACACAGACTGCCCCTTGCGGTTGAAATCGGCTTCGAAGGCGTGCCCCATAGCCTCGTGAAGCAATATTCCAGAAGCTCCAGCAGCCATTACCACCGGCATTTTGCCGCCTTTGGGGTGCCTGGCCGCGAAGCTGTCGTCGAGAGAGTCCACGATTTCGGCGGCAAGGGCGTCGCGAAGTCCGGGGGTGAGCATCTCCGCTCCGCAGCGGAAGCTTTTCGATGCCATACGCTGCTCCGTCTTGCCGTTCCTGCCTATGACAGCCGTTACCGAAACGCTGCCGAGGGGTCTGCTGTCGGTACTGAGCTCGCCCAGCGAGTTGTACATAAGGATGTCGCTCGTGGAGAATGAAAGGAGAGCTATGACCTTCAGGGTCCCTGCCTCGCGCCTGCGGATTTCGTCTTCTATGCTTCCGAGCCAGGAAGCCAACTTCCGCTTGTCGGCGGAGAACCATTCTTCTTCCATTCCGTACAGCGGTGCGGAGGGCTGGATTCTTCTTAAAGAAACTGACTGTCCGGAGGCTGCGGAGCTTTTGCCGTCGGCTATTGCCGCCGCCGCCCTTGCTGCGGAAAGCAGAGAGGGGTAGTCGGTGGATTCGGAATATGCGTATCCGGTCTTTTCGCCGTCGAGAACGCGTATGCCGCAGCCGTAGTCGGTGTGGAAGCCGCCGGAGGCCACGGCGCCGTCGCGCAGGAGAAGGTCGCAGTAAACGGTATTCTCGAAATAAAGGTCGCACCAGCCGCTGCTGCGCGCTCCTTCAGCGGCCAACTCTTCGAGCTGCCGGAGCGAAACTCCGAATATATCAAGGAATTCGTTCATGCCAGGCTCTTTATCTTGCTGAATTTTTCTTCGTCGTTCACCGATGTACGCTCTTTAGTGCCTTCGGCTATCACGGTGAAGGGAGATTTGGTGTTGTCGGCCAGTACCCAGCGGTCGCACAGTTGTATGTATGTGTTCATCAGGTATTTAATCCCCATATAATAGCGGCGCTTCACGACATCATCGGGAATGTTGTGGCCGCCGGACGCCACCCTGTCCTGCACTCGCTTGATTGCAAGCTCCGGGGAACTCAGCCAGAAGTACAGTATGGTGACGGTGTAACCCAGGCTGCGGGCTTCTTCTATGATGCCTACCAGCGAGCGCGTGGCGAGCGTGGTCTCAATACTGAAGTCGGCCTTGAGGCCAAGCAGGTAGTCGATTCTCATCAGCATATATCTGGAGGCGGAAATCGAGGCGCTCGACGGGTCGAAGGGCGAGATGCTCTTTGCGAACTCGTCGGAGTTGACGAACTCGCGGCAGTCAAGGAGCTCCGGCAGCAGGGAATAGGACGCGGTAGTCTTGCCCGCGCCGTTGCAACCTGAAAGAATGTAGAGCCTCGGCATCCGTTACTGGTGTGTGACGCCGTATCCGAATAAGGCGAAGTCGCCTTTCACGGGGTCGTCGGGCCATATTTCCCTGAACGAGTCGGTTATCTGTACGGCTGCCGCCCGGTCTTTTTGCCTGCGGGTGCAGAGGCCGAGTTCGCAGGCCTGCCTGTGTACGTGGACGTCTAGCGGAATCAGCAGTCCGGAGGGCTTTGTCTTCGTCCAAAGCCCGAGGTCTACCTTGTCGTCGCGCCTTGCCATCCACCGGCGCATCATATTGATTTTCTTGTCGGGAGCCTTCGGGTCCTCCTTGCGGCGGAAGATAATCGTACGCAATTCGCTGTCAGACAGGGGCTCAAGCGATTCGTGCCAGCTGTACCACTCGCGCAGGCGGTGGCAGATGCCGGCAAT
>JAFSVP010000189.1 GCA_017444905.1 Bacteroidales bacterium | reverse complement strand
CCCATCGTGCCGCTGTAGGTCTGGTCGCCGTCCCATACGCGGAGCTGGTAGCTTTCGTCGTGGTTGGAACCTTTCATTATCCAGTTTTTGACGTTGGCTCCCTTTACCGTGTAGATGGTATAGCCGTTGGGACCTCCGGTAACGTTGCAGTCCGACGCCCACCAGGCTCCGCAGGCCGCTCCGTGGACATGCTCGTAAATCTTCAGGCCTCCGGCGGTTATCTGCGTGTCGTGGATATAGTTCTGCTGGTAGTGGGTGTGACCTATCATTATATGGAACTCCTTGAACTTCTTCATCTGGTTCAGGAAGTTGGCATAATGGCGACCCTTGTTGACCGATGCTCCTCCGGAGTTCGCTCCTGCGCGGAACGGGATGTGCAGGCAGATGAAACCTACCTTCTCCGATATGTTCTCGACGTTTGCGATGTCTTCCTGGAACCACTTGTACTGGGCGTCGGAGAAACCGGCGTTGTAGTTCCAGGTCTTGCCGTTGGGCTTCGATGAACTGTCGAGCGTAGTCACGGGGATGTCGTCCATCACGATGATATGCGCGTCGCCCCGGTCGAAGGAGTAGTCGGTGGGCCCGAAGGTCTTGACATACTGCAGCACTGCGTTGTAGTCGTTGGTATCGGGGTTGCCGGTGTCCTTCTCAAGCGAGTTGTGGTCGTGGTTGCCTATGCACTGGAAGAAGGGTATGTAGCGTCCGTCGGACGACTGCACGTTCGCCATCGTTTTCGCCATCGTCTCCCACATGTTGGTGCTGTCGAAGGTGATGTCGCCGAGGGTCACGGCGTAGCAGTTCTTGTATTTGTCGGCGGTGGCCTTGATATCCTTTATAGTCTCGGACTTGTAGCGTGCGGCTTCAGAAGCGATGTAGCACTGGGGGTCGCCTATCATCAGGAGCGTGAACTCTGTTTCAGGCGCTGTCAGCGGTACGAGGGTGAAGTCGGCGCGGTACTTCTTCGACGATTCCAGTATGCCGGGAGTGTAGAAGCAGGGAAGGTGCTTCTGTTCGTCGAGGCAAATCTTGTATCCGGCCGGAGTGGTATAGTAGATGTTGCGGCTCTTGGGGTTGCGCACCATCTGGTAAACTCCGTTCGCGTCGGTTTTTACATAGGTGTAGCCGTCGGTTACGGCGACGCCCGGTATTCCCTTGCCGCTGGCTGAGCTCGTGATGAGTCCGGCGGCGGTGGATTCGGAGGCTATTGCGGTACCGTTGATGGTGGCGTCGGTAAGCTCGGTGAGAGTGACGCTGCCTGTATCTCCTCCGCCCCCTCCGGGAGTATCGGGGCCGTCCTTTTTACAAGAGGCAACCCCCGTTACGAGGGTTGCCACTATTAAAAGGTTAATGAATTTCTTCATTTCAAATGAGTTGGATTACTACCATCCGTAGTTCTGTCCGAGTTTCTCGTTCATGGTGAGAGCGGTCTGCGGGATGGGACGGACATACATCTTGTCGCTCCACTGCAGCGCGTACTTGTAAACGAGGAAGCCGTGGTCGCCTTCGGTAAGGAACCAGTCGGTGTTGACCGCGTCGGCGTTGCTCTTGACAGGATAGCAGGTGGTGGTGTTCTTGGCTCCCTTGGAAGCGTCTCCGATGGTGTACTTGGCACCCTCGAAGGTGAATCCGTTGGCAACTTCGTCGGCGGTGAGGTAAAGTCCCCTCCAGCCTCCGAGGTCGGCGATGGAACGGCGCTTCACGAGGTCGCACTGGCCGTAACGGTAGAGGTCTGCCTGACGCAGGCCGCTCTCGAAGGTGAGCTCGGCCACGCGCTCGCGGCGGATTTCAAGAGCCACGGCTTCGTTGCCCTCGGTGATGTGCTGGTTCTTCAGGCCGCTGGTGTAGTAGCTCTTGAGCCAGGCGTCGGATGCGGTGGGAAGACCGGTGTTGACGACACCTGCACGCTTGCGAAGGGCCCCCACGGTCATGTTCCACACGTCGGCGTCCATCTGTCCGAGCTCGTTCATGGCCTCGGCGTACATAAGGAGAACCTCAGCGTAGCGGATGATGGGGATACTGTTCTCGTCGAGGGAGTTCTGGAAGTGAGAATCATCCGGGATGCTCCACTTTACGATCTGGTAGCCGGTCTTGGTGAAGGTGAAGTCCATCTGCTCGTTGGCCTTGACGCCGGAAAGCTCGATCTGGTGGCCGGGGCCGAGTACGGTGTAGCCCAGACGGGGATCGCGTCCTTCAAACTCCTTGTTGATGGAGAGCCTCTCCTGCTCGTCGGTGATGGCGGTACCGTCGGCATTCATGAAGTGATGAATGAGGTCCTTGGTGGCGGAGTACTGCTGGCCGAGGGTGGAGGAGTGGAAGTAACGGGTGTAGCTGTGGCGTCCGTTCAGGTCGGAGGAGAAGTGACGGCCCCAGATGACCTCGTCCTTGTTCAGGTCGTTGCTGAGGAACAGGGCGGGGTAGTCGGAAGACAGCTTGAACTTGCCTCCTTCGATGACTGCCTTGGAACAGGCCGCGGAGAGTTCGAGGAGCCTCTGGGGAGTCTCGTAGTTGTTCTTCCAGGCCTCTCCGGTGGAGGGGTTGTAGGGGACGTTCAGACGGAACGTGGCCTCATACAGGAAGACGCGGGCCGCGAAGGCGTTGGCGAGCCACTTGTTGACCCTGGAACGGCTGTCTTCAAGATTTGCGTCGCAGTTCTCGCAGGCGAAGGTGAGGTCTTCCACCATCTTGTGGAAAACATATTCGCGGTCGTCGCGGGGGCCGTAGAGGATGTCCACGTCGTCGGGCTGGAGATACTTCTCAACCCAGGGGACGTTGGAGAAGGTGGTTACCTTGCTGAAGTAGCAGTATGCCCTCCAGAAGCGGCCGACGCCCTCGTAGTGGTTGTACACTGCCTCGGAGACGTTGCCCTTCGCGCGGTCCATATTGGTGAGCATATAATTGACGCGGCGCAGGAAGCCCCAGTTAGAGGCCGACCAGCCGGTCTGTTTGTCAACGCCCCAGATAACGTCGGCGCGGAAGAAGTCGGTCGAAGTCTTGGTGGCGATGAGGTCGTTGTAGGCGTCGCCGCCGGCAACCTCGGTGTAGTCGGGAAGCCAGCTGTTCACCATACCGTTGGCGTACATCTCAAGCTCGGCCTCGGTCCTGAAGTAGGTCTCGGCGCTGAACTTGTTGATAGGCTCGCGGGTGAGGAAATCCTTCACGCTGCAGGAAGCAGTGCTCAGGGCAGCCAATAAGATAGCGGATATGTAAAGAATCTTTTTCATATTCTGCCTGATTTAGAATGAAAGGTTGACACCAAAGGTGAAGGTCTTGAGCATCGGGTAGCTGTAGCCGTCGCCGACGCCGCTCAGACCGTATTCCTTGTAGGAGTCGAAGTCGGTATCACCGGTGGCGATGACTTCGGGGTCGAACATGCTGGTGTTCTTGAACATAGGAGACCAGGTCCAGAGGTTCTCCATAGAGCAGTAAACCCTTGCGCTCTGCAGGCCGATCTTGTTCATGACCTTGGCGGGGATGGTGTAATCCACGGTGAGGTTCTTGAGACGGATGTAGGCCGCGTTCTGCAGGTAGTAGTCGTTCTCGACGGTGAGCGGACCGACGTTACGGTTGGCGCAGTAGCCCACGCGGCGGGTCCAGTAAGGATTGGCGTCGGCGTTGGTGACCGTCCAGTTGTAACCGTTGGAAGCGTCGCCGTAGTCGATGTGCACGTAGTTGTTGCCCGTCTGGTTCTTCATGAGGAAGGAGTAGGGACGGTTGTACATACCATAGAAGTAAGCGGACTCGACGGCCGGGTACCAGTCGCGGGAACCGACTCCCTGGAAGAACATGCTGATGCCAAATCCGTTCCACTTGAAGTCGAGGTTCAGACCATACTGGAAGCGGGGAGTCACGTTGCCGATGACGTCAAGGTCGCCGTGGTCTTCGACAGTCTGCTTGCCGTAGCCGATGGTGCCGTCGCCGTCCATGTCGATGAAGCGGAGGTCGCCGGCGTATGCGCGGAAGTTGGAACCGTTCTTGTGGTAAGGATCGGTAGCCCAGTTGTTTGCGTCGTCGTTGGAGAGGAAGTATCCGTTGGTGCGGAAGCCCCAGATTTCACCGAGTTCCTTGCCCTCGTAGTAACCGAGGCAGAGGTGGTTCTCGCTTTCGAACTTGGTAACCCAGGTGTGGGTGTCCCAGACGCTTCCCTTGATGCTGTAGACGAAGTCCTTGCCGCCGAGCTTGAAGGAGTCGCGCCAGGACAGGGTAGCCTCCCAGCCCTTGGTCTGGAGAGCTGCGTAGTTGCCCTTGGGAGCGGAAGTTCCGTAAATGGCGGGGATTTCGGGGCCGGCGGTGATAAGGTCGGTGGTGTTGCGCACGTAGTAGTCGCCCGAGAAGGAGAGCCTGTTCTTGAGGAGGTCGATGTCGGCGCCTATATCATAGGTGGTGACGCGCTCCCAGGTAAGGGTCTCGGGGATGGTGGCGGGCTGGGTTGTGTAGTTGACCTTGGCACCTCCGATGAGGACGCTCGACTTTTCGACGCCGATGGTCTCGAGGAAGGTGTAGGGCGATACGGTACCGTTGCCCAGCGAACCATAGTTAGCGCGAATCTTGAAGTTGTCAAGCCAGCTGCGGCTCCACTTCATCCAGGGCTCCTCGGAGAGACGCCAGCCGATGGATCCGGAAGGGAAGAATCCCCACTGCGAATTTGCAGGGAACTTGGAGCTGCCGTCGTAACGTGCGGAAACCTCGAAGATGTAGCGCTTCAGCAGGGTGTAGTTGGCGCGGCCGAAGAAGCCGATGATGCCGTAGCTGCTGTCGTTCTGCTCGACGGTGATGTCGCCGTCGAAGAGCTCGTAGGAGTAGTACTTGTCGGGATAGAGCATACCCTTGCGCTGGATATAGAACCTGTTGTACTGATAGTTCTCGATGTTCCAGCCGCCCACCACGTTGAGGTCGTGGTTCTCGCCGAGCTTGGGAGTCCAGGTGGCGACCACGTTCGCGGTGATGTAATCGGTATTGTAGTTCCAGCGGGACTTGTAGGAAGACTCCTGGGTCACGTAGTAGGTAGGAGTGTCGGGCGCGCCGTAGAAGGTGAGGGGAGCGCGGTAACGCTCGCGGTCGCGGCGGATGGCCTTGTAGGAGAAGTCTCCGCGCAGCTTCAGCACGTCCTTGATGAAGTGGATGTTGATGCCGGTGGCGGTGACGAGGGTGAGGTTCGCGTCGGACTGGCCGGTGTTGCCCTCCAGGAAGGAGCTGTAACCGGTCTTGTTGGCGGGGAGGGAATATGTTCCGTCCTCGTTGTAGGGGACCGCGATGGGGGTTCCGTGCTGGTCTAGCTGCTTTCCGAGCACCGAGGAGGTGGTGAACATGGGCTGCTTCTGCTTGCTGCGGAAGACCGAAGTGTTGTTGTCGATGGAGAGCCACTTGTTGACGTCCATCTTCACTTTGCTGCGGAGGTTGAAGGTGTTGTAGCTTTCCTCGCCGATCTTGTAGATGGAGCCTTGTCCGTAGTAACGGCCGGTGAGGCTGTAAGAGATTCTCTTCGACGAACCCTTGATGCTGATGTCGTGGGTGGTGGAGGAACTCTGGCGGTTGTAGAACTTCGAGAGCCAGTTGGTATTACCGTTGTAGAGGTACTGCTTGCTCTTGCCGAGTCCGAGATAGTCGCTGTGCTCGAGGCCTTCGGCTTCGGCGGCGCGAATTTCGCGGATGGCGGTGAGGTAGTCAGTGCCGTTCATCGCAACGTTCAGGGTGTTGATGGTGGTAGGCACCTTTCCGGAAGCTCCGGGAACCTGTGCATCTGCACCGTAGAATTCATAGAATGCCTCAAGCCACTCGAGACCGTCGGAAACGATGTTGTCTTCCCACATGATGGCCCTCTGGTTGAGGGAGTAGGAACCGTTGTAGGTGACGGAGAACTTCTCGCCGCCGGCGTTCTTGGTGGTTACGAGGATAACGCCGTAGCATCCCCTGGCTCCGTAGATGGCTGCGGAGGAAGCGTCCTTGAGGACGGCGACGGTTTCGACGTCGGCGGGGTTGACGGTGTTGAGGTCGCCTTCGACTCCGTCGATGAGGACAAGGGCGGAACCGCCGTTGCCGATGCTGTGGGAGCTACCCGAAGCGGAGGAGTTGAAGTTGGTACGTGAATAGTAGGAAGTCGCGTTGCCGCGGACGTAGATATTACCGGAGTGGGATGCCTTACCGTCGGTCTGGATAATGTTCAGACCGGCTACCTGGCCCTGGAGCGAACGGGTTACGTTGGCGTTGGGGCGGTCTTCGATGGCTTCGCCGGAGAGGTTCTCGACCGAGCCTACGAGCTGGGTCTTCTTCAGTGTACCGTAACCGACGACCACGGTGGCCTCGAGCATTTCAGCGTCGTCGCTGAGAACGAAATCGACCTTGGCGCGGCCGTTGACGGCCTCGTCCTGGGTCTTGTAGCCGAAAAGCTGGCAGGTAAGGACGTCGTTGCTCTTGGCCCTGAGGGAGTAGGTACCGTCAGCAGCGGTGAGGGTACCGTTGGAGGTGCCTTTCACCATGACGGCCGCTCCGACGACGGGCTCGTTGTTGGAGTCCACGACGACACCGGAAACAACAGAAGTCTGAGCGTAGAGGCTCACCCCTGCGAACAGGGCGGCGAGTATCAGCGCAAACCTTCTTGGAATCGTGATTTTCATCATAATTGGTCCTTTGTTAATAAATTAGAATTGTGCAAGCCAGGACGCCTATGTGCTGAAAATCAATTGTTTTTAAGGTTGGTTAAATAAAATTTTGTTGGTTTGTTTTTAAAAATTTTTATAAATTGTGTTGTTTGATTCTTAAAATCATTACAAAGGTACATTATTTTTGAAAAAAAGCAAGGAAAACCAAATATTATTTATATATTTGTACCCGCAAGTCAGACGCAGGGCCGGAAGGCCGGCTGAATCATATTGTTTGTTAAGGGCGCCCTAATCCAAGGACGTTAATTTTTATTGTTTACCAATAACAAACAATGAGTATGAAATCAATCAAAATCCTGGCGTCCGCGCTTGCGATGGCAGCTCTGCTCTTCACCTCCTGCAAGAAGGAGCACTATGAAGGCGGAATCGACGTTTCCAAGCCGGGCATAACGGATCTCACCTACGGAGAGTTCAAGCACGACAGCAAGTCGATTACCCTCTCCTGGACGGCTGACAAGGCTGTCGCCGCCGGTGCCACTTCGTTCTCCGTCCAGCTTTCACTCGACAAGGACGGCCACGGCGTCGATATGTACGACCCTTCCAAAGGTGTGACCGTCGCCGTAGAGAGCGGCAAGACCGACTACACCGCCACGCTTGCAGGCCAGTCGCTCGCCGACAAGTACTTCGTCCGCGTCCGCGCCAATTATCCCAAGTCCGTCTATTCAGCCTGGACCTGGGTGTCTGATGCGAACGGCAATCCCCTCGTTTACAAGGTGGGCCGAGGCTTCATCCCCGAAGGCATCGAGACTCCTTACGTCTACAAGGTCACTCCTACCTCCAACGCTCTCATCGTCAAGTGGGACCTCGTGAAAGGTGCCACCAAGTACATCGTTGAGTACCGCAAGAGCTCCGACCCCGACTGGACCGTCCTCGAATTCGGTCCTCAGGACAACAACTGCAAGGTAAGGGATCTCCCTTCCCAGACAAGCTACGACGTCCGCGCAATGTGCGAGACTCCCGACGGAGCTTCCGCCTACACCGACGTCATCACCGTCAGTACCCGCCAGCCCGGTTCCTATCCGAAGGAGATGGCCACCGCCGACGATTTCGTGGCATGGCTTGAGGGCGGCGTCGTCGAGGTTGACGCGGCCGACACCTACAGCCTGACCGCCGACATCGACCTCACCGGAATGACCTTCACCGCCATGGACGAGCCCCTCATGGGTACGTTCGACGGACAGGGCCACACCGTCACCGGCGTGAGCAGCACCCTCTTCTACCAGAACGAAGGTACTATCAAGAACCTCATCGCCAAGGGTAGCGTCACCGCTACCGGCGCCGCCATTTCCGCCGCCGCTTTCCTCGTTACCAACAAGGGCCTCGTGGAGAACGTCAACAGCGAAATCAGCATTTCCCACGCCATCGAGGCTGACGCCGACATTTACATCGGCGGTTTCGTCGTCCGTAACGAGGGCACCATCACCGGCTCGGTCAACGGAGGCGATGTCACCGTTACAGCCGCGGCCGACCACAAGAGCCGCGCCGCCGTGGGCGGTCTCGCCGCAGTCAACAGCGGCGTGATGACCAATTGCGCCAACAACGGTAACGTCACTTTCAAGAGCTCGGCCAACGTGTCCTGCCCTGCAGTGGCAGGCGTCGCCGCCTTCTGCGACGGCACCCTCGTAGAGACTTCCAACACCGGTTCCGTAACTCTCGAGGCTTACAACCACAACGCCTACGGCGAGTACTACGAGACCATGATAGGCAAGACCTCCAGCACCGCCGGCGGATGTACTCCCGCAGTGGCAGGTATCGTCGCATACTCCTATGCGGAAGACAATACCAAGGCCATGCTCGACGGCTGCGTCAACGACGGTAACGTCACCTTCAAGCTCTCGGCCATCGACAAGATCGGCGGTACCCTCCAGCGTACCCAGTGCGCGGGTATCATCGCCAACCCCTGGGGCCTTGTCCAGAACTGTATCAACAACGGTACCCTCTCCTGCACCGCTGCCACTACTTCCGGCGCGGCCGGCGGCCAGACCTACATTATGTGTATCGGCGGTATAGGCGGCGGCGACTGGTTCCCGGGCACTCCCAACCAGGCAGCCACGAGCTACAAGAACTGCGTCAACAACGGCGACATCAAGCTCGAGAACTTCGACAAGGCCGGTTCCAACTCCGTGGCCGGCGGTATCTGCGGCTGGCCGGGCGTTGAGAGCAAGCGAGACAACGTCACCTCCAACTGCGTCAACAACGGCAAGGTTATCCTGAACGGCACCGTAAAGGCCCGTATCGGCGGTATCCACGGCGGCGTGGGCACCATCCAGGGCTGCACCAACAACGGCGAGGTCATCATCGAGAGCGGTGCTGCCGCAAGTGCTGCGGGCGGTATCGCCGGCTTCACCAGCCAAGGCCTCAAGATTACGAACTCCGTAGCTGCAGGCAAGGTGTTCTCATACGTAGCCTGTACGGGCGGCGTCGGCGGCATTGTCGGCAACCTCGGCAACAGTGCGGGTACCGGCGGCTTTGCAGGCTGCTCCGTGGCTTGCTCCGTTACCAACCCCGAAGGCGAGAACGCCCATACCGGTATGCTGGTCGGCTACTTCAACGGTACTTCCGCTTCCACTCCTATCGCCACTCCCAAGGTCAAGGGCGTAATCAACTTCAGCGGCAAGAAGATAGCTCTCACCGCCAGCAATTACACCAGCTATCTCGTCGGTACCGCCAACGCGTCCGCCGACAACCACCCCATCGAGTCCACCTTCGATTCTTCCGAGTACGTCGATCCTGACGGAGGCGGCGGCGAGGGCGAAGACGAGGGCAAGAAACTCTCCGCTCCCACCAACGTGGGCGTCACCATCCTTTACAATTCCGTCATCGTGACCTGGGATCCCGTCGAGGATGCAGAGTGGTACGTAGTCGAGTACAAGCCCAAGACCGCCGACGAGTGGACGGGCTCCGAGCGTGTCGATGTGTGTGAGTACACCATCACCGGCCTTGCACACGGAACCGACTACTCCTTCCGCGTGAAGGCTTTCGCAAGCGTGTCTTCCAGCTACTCCGACGTGGTTGACGAGTCAACCTACGAGGAGGTCAACCTCGATACTCCAGTCATCACCGACGCCGTTCCTTCCGTGACTTCCGTCACCCTGAGCTGGAACCCCGTCGACAAGGCCAAGGGCTACTTCGTGCAGTACAAGAGCGCTTCCGACGAGGATTATATCGACGCAGGCAGCTGCGAGGCTTCTCCTTTCACCGTAGAAGGCCTCAAGCCCGACACGATGTACGCATTCCGCGTCAAGGCTCTCGGAGAGGGCGGAAATGAAGGCTCCTACTCCAAGGCCAAAGTCGCCCGTACCGACAAGGTTACCTACAGCTATCCTCTTGCCATCTCCGACGCAACCACGCTCGTCAACTGGCTTGCGGCAGGCGCCGAGTTCTGCTCCGCCTCCGATGTCATCACCCTCGAGTCCGACATCGACCTCGCCGGCGCGGCAATCACCCCCGCCGCCTCGTTCGCAGGTACTTTCAACGGCCAGGGCAAGACCATCAAGAATCTGACCAACGCTCTCTTCGCATCCGTTGACGAGGGCGCCGTCGTCAAGGACGTCAATGTCGACGGCGGTTCGCTGATCAACTGGACCGACGAGATTCCTGCGGAGACCGGTATCGCCTTCATCGCAGCCAAGTCCAACGGAAGCATCCTCAACTGCAACGTGGCCGGCAAGATTCAGGTCAAGTCCGGCAGCGCAGGCAAGTTCTATTGCGCGGGCGTTGTCGCCCTCTCGCCTCTCGGCTATGTCGAGAACTGCAAGTTCTCCGGCTCCGTCGATGTCGAGCTCACCAACAACTCCGCGAGCTGCAGCGCCATCTCCGGCGTCGTAGGCCGTGCAGGTGACGCAAGCAAGGCAGGCCAGACCATCATTCGCAACTGCGAGAACACCGGTTCCATCAAGTTCCTCTTCAGCGGTCCTTCCAAGGGAATGCTCAAGTTCGGTATCGGAGGCGTCCTCGGACAGACTCCTTCCGTTGCGAACGCTCCTAACGATCACGGTACGGTCGAGGGTTGCACCAACAGGGGTAACCTCGAGTGGGAATATCCCGCCGGCGGATCCGGCAGCTATCCCGCCTTCGGCGGCGTGGCCGGTATCATCGAAGGCCAGATCAAGTCCTGCTACAACCACGGCACTCTCACTTACAAGGGAAGCAAGGAAGTTGCAGCCACCGACGCCGACTTCGGCGGAGTTGCCGGTTACGTTACCGGAAACGCTGACGACTGCCACAACTACGGAACCTTCACCATCGATGCAGCCTTCGCAGGCGGTACTGCAAACGCACAGAGCGGCGGTAATACCGATTACAGCAGCTTCGGCGGCGTATTCGGCGGCGTAGGTCCGTTCATTTCCGTGGCTGACAACTTCACCAAATACGACAATACCATAGAGAAGGGTGTGACCGTTTCCAACTGTACCAACGAAGCGGCTCTGGTGCTTACTACCAATATGGTCCAGAGCGGCGGTCCGAAGATGTGCTTCGGCGGCGTCGCCGGTGCCTGTACCGCAAATATGGTCAACTGCCACAACAATGCATCCGTAAGCGTCAAGTCCAACACCAGGTGGATTTTCGCGGGCGGTCTCGCCGGACTTGCTTCCGGTAACGTCTCCGACTGTACCTCCAAGGGCGATCTTGCCGTCGATGCCGACAAGGCCAACCACCCCGCCTCCGTTGCAAAACAGCAGGATTATATCGGAGGTCTCCTCGGTATGGTTGCAAAGGGCACTACCATCAGCAACTGCCACAATTCCGGCAACGTCTCGCTGGTGAACTTGTACACCACTCCCGGAACTCTCTCCTACCTCGGCGGCCTTACCGGCTCTTACTCCGGTTCGCTCAGGATAGAGAACTGCTCCAACAGCGGAACCGTTACCTCCGACAACGAGGATCCTATCTGCCTCGGAGGCATCTCCGGTGCATTCAACGGCGTCATGCTCAATACGACGAACAGCGGCGACGTTGTCAACGCAAGTTCTTATACTTCGAGCACCGCCGGCAAGGAGACTGAAGTCGGCGGCCTCGCAGGTTATGCCAACGCGACCTTCACCGGCTGCAACCAGACCGGCAAGGTGTCCAGCGTGGCAAGCGGCTCGTTCGTTGGCGGTATCGCCGGCGGTCTCGGTGCTGCAGACCTTACCTGGGCGGGTTGTACCGTTGACTGCGCCATCGAGGGCGACGCCACCAAGGCTTGTGTCCTCGGCCGCTGGCGCAGTGCGGGTACCAATATTCTCACCCTCGGTGAGGAAGGTTCTCCTTTCACCATCAAGGGCGCTTCAGCTTCCCTGCCTCTGGTAGGTCTTGACAACGGCAACTCCGTTTCCGAGGCCAACGTTATCAGGTAAGCCGAAAGCTGATAGTTCAATATTAAAGGTGTGCCTCGTTTCGGGGCACACCTTTTTTGCTTTATATAATAATTATATGTATATTTGCAGGCTTTTTGGCCACGGTGGCTTCAAGGCAGCTTAACAATTAATAATTTTTTGCGCAATGGCTGAATATCTGATGCCTGAGAAAAAGCAAGAGATTTTCGCGAAGTACGGGAAGTCCAATAAAGACACCGGCTCTCCTGAGAGTCAAGTTGCTCTATTTTCCTACCGTATCGCTCACCTTACCGAGCACGTGAAGAAGAACAAGAAAGACGTGGTTACACGCCGTTCCCTTCTCCGTCTTGTCGGTAAGCGCCGTCAGGTTCTGGATTATCTCCAGAAGGTTGACATCGAGAGATACCGTAAAATCGTCAAGGAGCTCGGTCTCCGTCGATAATCAGGATAGGAAAATTTACTGGGTGGCTCCCAAAGGGGGAGCCATCCTTTTTTAGAAGAAAGACGTAAAGGAAAACAGTAATGAACGTAATCACCAAGAAAATCGAGCTCGCGGACGGCCGCGTAATCGAAATCGAGACCGGCAAACTCGCCAAGCAGGCGGACGGATCTGCCGTAGTCAAGATGGGTGGCACTATGCTTCTGGCCACCGTATGTGCAGCAAAAGAAGTAAAGGAAGGGACCGATTTCATGCCCCTTACAGTAGATTATCGCGAGAAGTATTATTCAGCGGGACGCTTCCCCGGAGGCTTCCTTAAGCGCGAAAGCAAACCCTCCGATTATGAGGTGCTCATTGCCCGTCTCATAGACAGGCCCATCCGCCCCCTGTGGCCGGATGATTTCCATCTTGAAGTTTTTGTACAGGTGAGCCTCATCAGCGCCGAGAAGGACATTCAGCCCGACGCTCTCGCAGGCCTCGCCGCATCCGCAGCGCTCGCTACTTCCGACCTCCCCTTCGGAGGCCCCGTAGGCGAAGTTCGCGTAGCCCGTATCGACGGACAGTTTGTAATAAATCCCACTTTCTCCCAAACCGAGCGCGCAGACCTTGAACTTATGGTTGCAGCCACAGAGGAGAACATTATGATGGTGGAGGGCGAGATGAAGGAAGTCAGCGAGCACGATATGCTGGAAGCTATCAAATTCGCCCACGAAGAGATAAAGAAGCACTGCCGCGTGCAGAAGGAACTCATGGCCGAACTTGGAACCGACAAGGTCAAGCGCGACTACCCTCACGACGAGCAGGACGAAGAGCTCAAGAAGCAGGTGTACGACTTCTGCTATCCCAAGTGCTATGCCCTTGCAAAGAGCGCCAAGCCCAAGCACGAGCGCGAAGACGGCTTCAACGCCATCCACGAGGAGTTTGTGGCAACCATCCCCGAGCCTCATACCGAGGAAGAGAAGGAAGCTTATGCATCCAAGGTCGCAATGGTGGTCCGCTACTATCACGACGTAGAGAAAGAGGCTATGCGCAACATGATACTGGACGAAGGCATCCGTCTGGACGGCCGTGTATGCAACCAGGTGCGCCCCATCTGGTGCGAGGTGGATTATCTGCCCTGCGCCCACGGAAGCGCAATCTTCACCCGTGGCGAGACCCAGAGCCTTGCCAGCGTCACCCTCGGCACCAAGATGGACATGAAGGAGATGGACGAGGTGCTCATCCAGGGCGACCAGCAGTTCGTGCTGCACTACAATTTCCCTCCGTTTGCAACCGGTGAGGCCAAGCCCCAGAGGGGAGTGGGCCGCCGCGAGATAGGCCACGGCAACCTTGCCATGAGGGCACTAAAGCCCGTTATCCCTACGGCTCCCGAGAATCCCTATGCGGTGCGTGTGGTTTCCGACATACTCGAATCCAACGGTTCCTCTTCTATGGCCTCCGTATGCGGCGGCTGCCTCGCCCTTATGGACGCAGGTGTGAAGATCAAGAAGCCCGTGGCCGGTGTGGCAATGGGACTTATCACCGATGAGATTCATCCTAACGACCGTTACGCCATTCTGACCGATATTCTCGGCGACGAGGATCACCTCGGAGACATGGACTTCAAGGTCACCGGTACCGCCGACGGTATCACCGCCACCCAGAT
>JAFSVP010000188.1 GCA_017444905.1 Bacteroidales bacterium | reverse complement strand
GACCTTAGAAGTTCGTAACATGGTGTTAATTGGAGAGTTAACATACCTTAAAGTTACGAAATTTTAAGGTCTTTTGCAACAGTAATTACTTGATAATCAATAAATTACAACAAATATTTTTAGTTTTTGTCATATACTAAGATTCTTCTATTTTATCAATGCGAGAACCAATGTCATTTTGTGCCATTGTTAAATCAGACAACATCAATCTGATGCGAGTCTTGAATAACTCAGATTCCTTTTCTTTCTCCGCGTTTTTATCTTCTTCATATTGAGAAGAGAGTATATCGTTTGCCTTCTTCTGCATCAGAAAGGCCAAAAATGTGACTATTACCCCTGCAATGGCAATAAATGGCCCCATTGTCCCGGCAATTGTATCTCCTATCTGTCCCGTCTCTGTGAAATCAATTAGACCAGGTCGAGTAAAGATAATGGGCGCAAATAGTGCAAATAAGATTATTACCCCTGTCATGACATACCAGCCAATATAGGAATGATTCGGATTATTCTTCATATGCTTGAGTCCTTTTTTACAAAGGTACATTATTTTATTTTATTCACCCCAAGAAGACAATTAGGCTTTTCCCCATTTTACACTTTGACACGAATGTTGAACTGATACGAACTGCATTATACCAACTGTCATAATGTTGCACATTCAATTTGACAGGATTGTCTAATTCTGTCAAGTTGGGGGTGCAATATAGTGTAATACGAGGACATGGGATTTCATACCCTTTCAACATTGTGACAAACTGTAAAATCGGCTTTCTGCGCTATTGCAGGGCCGATTTTTCCTTTCCATATTTGCCTTAGATTAATCTGCGTAATACGCACAACCGGTTGTGTTTTCATTAACCTTATTGTGATTTGCATCATGATTATCGAAGACACGACACCCATCGCAGCCCTTACGGTTGCCGACTTCAAAACCCTGCTGAAGGACTATCTCCGGGAGCAGAAGAACGCCACCATTCCGCCTGTCACATCAGCAGGCAAGCGTTACGTCTATGGACTCAAAGGAATCCAGGATCTCTTCGGCGTCTGCCACCTGACGGCCCAACGCTACAAGGACGGCTTCCTCGCCCCTGCCTGCATGCAGAACGGAAGAAAGATTGTGGTCGATGTGGATATGGCCATGCAACTCTTCAAAGAGCGGGAGGGTGAGCTATGATCACCCGCGACACCATCCTTGCCAAGACCCACTACGGCACCGGCATCTACTCCTACATCCTCCGCCAGTTCTACCCAGGCGAAACCGTAATGAAAATCTCCGGACGGGATTGCGGCATCTGCCGCAACCCCTACGTCGGGGCGCCACCACCCTTCACATCTGGCACGAGAAGATCTACCCGGACCAGAAACTCTCCCCGGAAATCGCCCGCCATAAGGACCAGTTCGACGCCATCTCGCCCGGCGACTGCTTCGACTTCGCCCAGCTCTACTGGAAGAAAGTCGGCCAGGAACTCCTCATCGCCATCAACGAAGACCTGCACCTCCACCTGGAGGACGGCTATTGCCCCTACGGCCCCAAGGACATCCAGACCGCGGTAGCGCACGACGCCAAACTCGTCCGCTTCTCCTTCTTCAAGGCCCCCATCACCAACACCATCCCCCACAAGGCCATCACCCTTGTCGATGCCTACAACTACATCCGCGGCGACTACGCCCGCAAGGAGACCGCCGAGCTCCGCAGCTTCACCGACATCAAGCGAGCCCGCCTCTACAAGCGCACCCACTTCCACTACTGCACCTTCAGCGGCACCTTCTCTTCCCGGGCCGACAGCGCCCTCATCGAGCACTCCGGCCTCCTCTGCGTCGATTTCGACCACATCCGGGAATGGCAGGCCCTCCACGACGCCCTCCTGAGCGACGAATACTTCGCCACCCAGCTCCTCTTCCGCAGTCCCTCCGGCGACGGCATCAAATGGATCATCCCCATAAACTTGGCCGAAATGCCCCACGAGGACTACTTCTACGCCGTCTCCGCCTACTGCCAGGCCACCTACGGCTACGAGCCCGACAAGAACTGCAAGGACGTCTCCCGCGCCTGCTTCCTGCCCTTCGACCCCGACGTTTACATCAACCCTGAACTCCTTCTCAGCCATGAATAAGAAGACCTTCAATCCCAGCGAATGGCTCAATAAGGCCGATAATATAACCGCTCCCAAGCCGGAAATCATAGCCGATGCCACCGGCATCCAGGCCGATATCGAAACCGTCACCCGCCGCATCGAGGAAGCCTGCAAAGACATCACCGCTGGCTACGCCCCTTGGCGAGACCCCGGCTTCGCTCTTGCCGATGCCCTGGGCGAAGACGGCCGCTCCTATTACCATCGCCTCAGCCGTTTCAACGAGGAATACGACCAAGAGGATTGCGACAAACAGTACACAGCCTGCCTCAACGCCCACGGCCACGGCATCACCATCAAGACCTTCTTCCAGTTGGCCAAGGACCACGGCATCAGCGTCTCCATTCCCTCCAAAACCTCCAAACCCGCCGTTCCCTCCGGCGCAATATCAGAGGGAAACACTCCTTCCAATCCCTCCGCCTCATCCGCAGAGGGAATAGAGGAAACGGAGGGACCGACCATCACGGACACTCTGCCGTATCCGCTCCCAGACTTCCTTCAGAAAGTCATCGCCCGCAAGAAATCCACCGAAGATGTCGACCTGCTCCTCCTTGGAGCCCTGGCCGTCATATCGGCCTGCCTTCCCGGCATCAGCGGGGAGTATGACGAACTCGTCTTTTATCCCAACTTCTTCCTTTTTGTTACCGGCAACGCATAGGCAGGCAAGGGCAGGCTCTCCCTCTTCCGTGCCATTGCGGAGCCAATCCACGAAGCCATCCGGGAGCAGAACGAGGCCGAAAAAGCGGAATATGAAAAACAACTCGCCGCCTATAATGCTTCCAAGAACAAACAGAACTTGGACAAGCCCAAAGCCCCGCCCCTCCGCATCCTCTTCATCCACGCCAACTCCAGCGCCACGGCCTTCTACCAGACCCTTAGCGAGAACGACGAGAAAGGCCTGATGTTCGATACAGAAGGTGACACCCTTGCCAACACCTTCTCCGCCGACCACGGTCACTACTCCGAAGGCTTCCGCCAGGCTTTCCAGCACGAATCCATCTCCTACACCCGCCGCAAGGACCGGGAATATGTCAATGTCAAACGCCCCCGCCTCTCGGCCGTCCTCTCTGGCACGCCCCGCCAGATCCAGAACCTCATTACGGACACCGAGAACGGCCTTTTCAGCCGATTCGTCTTCTACCGCCTTCCCACCCGCATCACTTGGCACAACGTCTTTGCCAAGAGCGGCGACGGCAGCATCAACGAGTACTTTGCCAACCTGGGCGCGGAATATCTCGACTTCTACACCGAGCTCAAAAACGCGCCTAACATCGTCTTCTCCTTTACTGAGGAACAGCAGGACAAGTTCAACGCCGTCTTTGAGGAACTCCAGTACGAGACCGTCCTCCGCTGCAACGTGGATATCGTCTCCTCCGTCCGCCGCCTGGGCCTTGTTACCTTCCGCATCGCCAT
This sequence comes from Bacteroidales bacterium, assembly GCA_017444905.1. Lineage (GTDB taxonomy): Bacteria > Bacteroidota > Bacteroidia > Bacteroidales > UBA932 > Cryptobacteroides. Next base: position 9,938 of record JAFSVP010000188.1, on the reverse strand, counting down.
GATCTTCTCCGCCCTCCGGATGATGGAAGACGGCGTCCTCGAAGAAGCCCTCTCCTGCAGGGAAAACGATTACGAAAACGCCCTCCATATAGCCCGTATCCTTCTGGAGCATATCATTGGCGTGTATAACACCCTTCCCCACGTTTCCACTCCCGTCAAGGCCCCTGCCGATGCCCGCACCTTCAGCAAGCAGAAGTTCTGGTCCGACCTCCCGCCCCAGTTCGACACCCAAACCCTCCTCCAGGCCGCCTCCGCCCTTGCCTTCGCCCCAAAGACCGCCGAGAAATACATCACCGCCTGGTGCAAGGCTGGCCAGTTGGTGAGAGTTGCACAGGGGAAATATGAAAAGGCGTGATGAAAAAGCAGCACAATTTTTGCATTAATCCATTAAACTTGATTATCTTTGCCACAGATAATATGGGCAAACTGGCCATCATACTGTTTTTCATCCTCTCTGTTTTCCCGGCCGATGCTAATGAGAACAGAAGACATATCCATGTCGTTCGCAGGGGAAGTAAGAAATCCCATCGCGGCGATACCGTTGCAAAGATATGGATAGAGGAGAATGGCCAGAAGAAGATAGAGGTCGCCTGGTCGGAATTGGACGCGGACGATTTGGCAAAGATTATCGACGTCATCGACAAGAATTGGGAAATGTTCAACAAGATGATTGACGATGTCTTTGCAGGCAAGAAGGTTACCATTAAGAAATTTGACAAATAAAGGAGGACATAATATGTGCAAATACAAAGACACAACACTGGGAATCAAGAAGATTGACTTCGGTGTAAAACGCGGTTTTATGGCCTTCTATCTCACGGATGGCCGTATTGTAGTCGTACCTGTTTCTATGTTTCCCGATGTAAAGCGGCTCACCAAAGCCCAGCGGGAAGACTATATGATTATGGACGACCAGTATTTCTCTTTCGACGCTATCAGCCGGATTTATTCCGTAAAAGACGTCTTGAGTTATTAATCATTCGAATTCATCCAGTGCGCATGTTGTCTACTATCGCTGCATGTGGCACTTAAAAAAAGGAAATCGGCCTCCGGAGAGATTCGGAGGCTTTTCTTTTATCCCAGATTTGCAGCAATCCCTTATATCCTCGGCTTTTGAATCACCCGGATTATGAGGGAGATGAAAAAAACGATGAGTCCGTAGGACGTAGCTATCAGCGTCACTTTCAGACCTCCGCAGATAACGGCGGGGCTAACATCTCCAATCATTTGGAGAACGCCCAGCATCTGTGAGAGACCGCGCAGCGACCAGAAGATACCGACAACCAAGGCGCCGATGCCGATTTCCTTCACCCACTTCGGCGCTTTCCATGCGGCAAGGAAAAGAGCGATGAGAAGGAGGGTGATGGCAATCATGCCGACAAGGCCGCCTTCCATAAAGAGATTCGTGATGGGTTCGTTGGCCCGCTCGATGGTCTCCGGGTGAGACACGCCCAGAGAATCCACAACATAGATGATTTCTTCTTTCATTGCTTCGAGTTTTTGTTCTATGCAAAATTACGACTGCTTCCGGTTAATCTCCAAAAATGAATCCCTCTCTTGACATGTCAAAACCCACTGTAGGGCTCTCCAGCTTGCTGAAGTAGCAAAAATCAACTATTTTTGTATTGCGATGAGAATCCTTCTACGCATAGTGTACTGGCTGGTTGCCATCGTTCTCCTGGCCGTCATCCTCACAAGCCTGGACTATACCCTGGGCCAGGCCATTCTCATCGGTCTCATTTTCTGCCCCTGTGCCCTTGCCCTGGAGTTCTGGATGCCCAAGGCGCAAAAGCCGATGGACAAGGTGTACCTCTCGTTGGCCGTCATGACTGCCGTTGTCCTGCTGATTGTAATCCTCCACTATTACGTCTGGTCTCAGATCACCCCATACGGTTATCACGATAGCGGGAAAGAGATTGCGTCCATGCTCATCAATCCTGCTTTCCTGGGACTAATCCTCACCGCCCTCGCCATCGGAGATTTCTTTTGGGCGAAGTGGACCAGCCGACGGTTTGAGGAAAAAGACCGCACCATTACCTTCTTCTCTGAAAGGAGGGGTATTACTCTGCATCTTGCCGATATCGCATATGTGGAATCCAATGATACGGAGGTGCGTATTATCACCGTAGGCGGTGAATCCTATCGTAACAAAACCGGCATCGGCCAATGGGAAAACCTTCTGGGCTACGATTTCCTACGAATTCACCGTTCTTATCTGGTTAATACTGGACAGGCCAAGCTCACCTCACCCGATACCGTTTCAATTGGCGAAACGGAACTTCCTATATCTCGTAAATACAAGGAAAGCGTTCTAATCACACTCGCAGGTACTGAGGACGATAAGATGATGCTTCGTCAGTAAAGAACCGCCGCCACCCTTCCTGGATGACGGCAGTTCTTATTCTTGGCTAGGCCCGATCAGATTAACCTTTCTTGTCAGTCTCAAGGACAGCCCTAGGAACAAGGCGACGGGAGCAACGAATCCGGGAATGTATTATCAGTTCGTTCAGGACAATTTTGCAGACAGTCTTCTGACGACTACAAAAGCTGAGATAAGAAGAATTTTTCCGGTGAGCCGTTAGTTTGGTGTCATAATAGTGGTCCCTATAAATGAAAAACCGCCGCTTTGCAAAGCGCCGGAAGCATATAGTGAGTTGTTTGCGATGTAAGGAGCGTCGTACTTGCTCACTTATCTATGTCTTGGTAGCGCCTGCTCGCTACGCTTGGTAGCGGGAGTGGGTCACGATCCCACGACCTCCGGATTATGAATCCGACGCCCTAACCAGCTGAACTACCACGCCATCACAACCCCGAGGGGTTTTGAGGCTGGTAAACCGAGGAAGTGCGCGTAAATACTGTGCGTAATTCCGCAACCCTCTGATTACCAATGTAAATTGTTGAGATAGAAGGACTCGAACCCTCACTGACAGAGCCAGAATCTGTAGTGCTACCATTACACCATATCTCAATGGGAGCGCAAATGTACGAAGTCTCGCGGATATTTCCAAATATTTTTCACCGACGGGAGCTTCCCGCTTTCTACACGCTGACAAGAACCACCGCCCAGACCTCGCAGCCCTCGCCGCGGCCGACGAAGCCGAGGCGCTCAGTAGTGGTAGCCTTGACGCTCACGGCACCGGCGTCCACTCCCATCACTGAGGCAAGAGTCTCGCGCATCTGAAGGATATACGGGGCAAGTTTCGGAGCCTGAAGTGCAATGGTAATGTCGGCGTTCACGACGGACCCTCCCCTGCCCCGGACAAGCTCCATCACCCTGGACAGCAGAATCTTGCTGTCTATCCCCCTGTAGGCGGGGTCGCTGTCGGGGAAGAGTTTGCCTATGTCGCCGAGGGCAAGCGCGCCAAGGAGGGCGTCGCACAGGGCGTGGATTGCAACGTCGCCGTCGGAATGAGCAACGAAGCCCCGGGCACTCTCTACCCTCACGCCGCAGAGCCACATCTTCAGGCCGTCTGCAAGTGCGTGAACGTCATATCCCTGTCCTATACGGAAAGAAGCCATATCCTATTAAGTTTGCCCGGAAGCCAGCAACCACACGTGACTGAAGCCTGCGGAAGACCCCACGAAAGCCCGCTACACGATTCCCGAGAAGCCCATAAACGCCATTGCCATAATACCCACGGTGATGAGGGCGATGGGAAGACCCTTGAACGAGGCGGGAACTTCGTTCAGGGCAAGCCTCTCGCGAAGGCCGGCGAAGAGCACCATGGCAAGCCCGTAGCCCAGCGAAGTGGCAAGGGCATACACCGTAGCCTCGCCGAGGTTCAGGAAGTGGGCCGCGCCGCCCGCAAACGAGAACTCCTTGCTCACCACGTTGATGGCCACGCCGAGAACGGCGCAGTTGGTGGTGATGAGGGGCAGGAATATGCCGAGAGCCCTGTAGAGCGAGGGGCTGATTTTCTTGAGCACGATTTCCACTATCTGCACCAGGGCGGCAATCACGAGGATGAAGGCTATGGTCTGCAGATATACGAGCCCCAGAGGCACGAGGAAGAACTTGTTGATGAGGTAAGTCACCACCGTGGCCAGGGTAATCACGAAGCACACCGCCCCGGACATTCCCGTTGCCGTGGATAGCTTCGAAGACACACCGAGGAAAGGACAAACGCCCAGGAACTGGGCCAGCACGATATTGTTGACGAATATCGCCGAGAGGATAATAAGAAGGTATTCCATCACTGTTTCCCGGCTAATTTGTTAAACAGAACCATAAGGTAGCCAAGCACTATGAAGGCGCCCGGAGCCATGACGAAAGCAAGAATGCCGTCGCCGGCAATGAACTTCCAGCCGAAGAGGGAGCCGCTTCCGAGAATCTCGCGCACGATGCCTATCACCGTGAGCGACAGAGTAAAACCTATTCCTATGCCTATGCCGTCTAGAGCCGAATCCACTACGGAGTTCTTCGAGGCGAAGGCCTCGGCGCGCCCGAGGACTATGCAGTTCACCACGATGAGTGGGATGAACAGGCCCAGAGTCTCGTACACGTCGGGCACGTAAGCCTGCATCAGGAGCTGGAGCAGCGTGACGAAGCTCGCAATCACCACGATATACACGGGAATGTGTACCTTGTCGGGCACCACGGGGGCTATGAGGGAAATCACTATATTGCTCAGGATGAGCACGAACATAGTGGCGAGACCCATCTCGAGGCCGTTCATCGCCGAGGTGGTGGTAGCCAGAGTCGGGCACATTCCGAGCACCAGGACAAAGGTCGGATTCTCCTTGAGGAGACCTTTGGTCAATATTTGCAACTTACTCATTTCCTGATACTTTCTTATAAACTTCATAAGCCTGCGCAACTGCGGCGGTATAAGCCCTGGAGCTTATTGTGGAAGCCGTTATGGCATCTATGTCGCCGCCGTCGCGGGTGACGGCAAGACGCTTCGACGCAGGGTCAAAGCCCTCGAACTGCCCCCGGAAGGCCTCGTCAACTGCGCATTTGGCACCGAGGCCGGGAGTTTCGCTGTGCGAGAGGACGACGCTGTTGACTATCAGGCCGTCTTCTCCAATGCCCACCATCACGGTAAGCGGGCCTCCGAAACCGGCCGTCGTGGAGACTACGGCAATGCCTGCCCCCTCGACGCTGTAATAAACGAACTGCACGCCTCCAAGCTCAGTTCTGTGCTCCTGAGGCTCCGACTCGAAGGGAGGAAGCACACGGGCAATCGACGCCGCCGTCCTTGCTGCTGCAGCCTTCTTTATAGGCTCTGCCGTAACATTGTAAACGCCCCCCAGCAGCACCGAGCACACAAGGCACACCAGCGTCAGGCTGAGGACCATATTCTTGATATTTGATTTTACTGCCATATCCTACCTCCCGTATTTTTTCTGATGGAAAGCCCTGTCGATGAGAGGGACGAAACAGTTCATTATGAGAATGGCGAACGACATACCCTCCGGATACGAGCCGAAGTAGCGTATCATCATCATTATCAAACCTATGCCGACGCCGAAGACAATGCCTCCGAGGGTGCTCGCAGGCGAAGTTACGTAATCGGTGGCCATAAAGCAGGCGCCCAGGATGACGCCTCCCGTCATAAGGTTGAATTCGAGTCCGGTGAAGTGCTCGGGATTGACGGCGTGGAAGACTCCGGATATGAGAGCTACGGTAAGCAGGATACTCAGGGGAATCCAGGGCTTAACCACCTTCCTTACAAGCAGATAGATAAATCCGAGCAGCAGAGCGAGCGAGGAGATTTCACCGGCCGAACCTCCGATGTCATGAAGGAGCATCTGCATATCCATATGGTTTGCAGCCAGTATCTCATCTATTCCGAGGCCCGATTTGAGGCCCTCCTTGATTACTGAAAGAGGCGTGGCTCCGGTGATGGCGTCCATCTGCAGGAAAGAGTCGGAGGGCATAGACCAGTTGGTCATCTGCACCGGGAACGAGAGCAGAAGGAAGACGCGGCCCGTAATTGCGGGATTGAAAAGGTTCTGGCCCAGGCCTCCGAAAGACATCTTGGCAATGCCTATGGCCACCACGGCGCCGGTCAGTGCCACCCACCAGGGTGCAGTGGCGGGCAGGTTCATTGCAAGCAGCACGCCGGTAACGAGAGCCGACATCCCGCTGAACATTCCGGGGCGCTTCATCAGGTAGCGGGCGGCAATCCATTCGGTAGCTACACACCCGGCGCAGCATACTACAAACACGAGCAGCTGCGACCAGCCGTAGAAGAGGAACGAAACCAGCAGCGCAGGCACCAGGGCGATGATGACGTCGAGCATTATCCTGTCCGTGGAAGCGGCAGAATGTATGTGCGGCGAGGGTGATACTGTAAGTCTTTCCATAACTATTTCTTTGCGTTGCGGGCGCGTATAATGCCCATTACCTGAGACTTGGCGATACGTATGGAGTCGAGCAGAGGAATGTTGGAAGGGCAGGAATACTGGCAGCTGCCGCATTCTATGCAGTCCTGCACGGCATTCTTTTCCAGAGCGTCGGTGTCGGCGGCGGAATACAGCCTGCGCAGGAGATATGGCTCCAGACCCATAGGGCAGGCCCCGGCGCAGCGGGTGCAGCGTATACAGGGTCCTGCGGGTTTGCGGCGGGTTTCATCGCCGAGGAAGAGCACCGAGGACGAGCCCTTTACGGTGGTGGCATCCAGATTCGCCATTGCCTTGCCCATCATCGGGCCTCCGCTGACTATTTTGACGGTGCCCTCGGGCACGCCGCCCGCCTGTTCGATGATGAACGGGAACGGGACTCCGATGCGGAAGAGGAAGTTGCGCTGGCGATCGGCAGGGATGACGCTTCCGGTAACGGTGAGGACGTTGGTAACGAGAGGCTTGTTCTTCTGCACCGCCTCGTAGACGGCCAGCGAAGTAGCCACGTTCTGAACTACGGCGCCGACGTCGATGGGCAGGCCTCCGGAACGCACCTGACGGCGCATCACGGCGTCGATGAGCTGCTTTTCGCCTCCCTGAGGATAGCGCTTGCGCAGCACCTGCACCCTTATGCCGGGGTAATTGAGGCGGGCGACGGCCGCCTCCATCGCGGCTATGGCCTCGGGCTTGTTCTCCTCTATTCCTATGACGCAGGGGCAGCCTCCCAGCACCTTCTGCATGATGGCGGCACCTACTACAATTTCGTCGGTGCGCTCCAGCATAATGCGGAAGTCGCTCGTAAGGTAGGGCTCGCACTCCGCGCCGTTGAGTATCAGGCAGTCGGCCTTCTTGCCAGGAGGCGGCGAGAGCTTCACGTGGGTGGGGAAAGTGGCACCGCCAAGGCCCACGACGCCGTTCATCTTGATGCGGTCGAGGATAAAGGCATTGTCTTCCGGGATTGCGGTCACGAGCTCCGGCGAGAGGTCGATGCCCTCGGCCCATTCGTCGCCCTGCACGTCTATCTCGATATGCATCACGTTGAAGCCTGCAAAGTCGCGGCGGGGCGCAATAGACTTCACGACTCCCGACACCGGCGAATGCACGTAGGCGGAGATGAAGCCGCCCGGCTCGGCAATTATCTGGCCGGCCTTGACGGAGTCGCCCACGGCCACTATGGGCTTGGCCTGGGCCCCGAGATGCTGGAACATGGACACATACACCTTCGGAGGAAGGGGCAGCACCTCAATCCTGCAATCGCGGGAGCGCTTGTTGTCGGCGGGATGGATTCCGCCAATGGAGAATGTACGTTTAGCCATTGCTTCCCTCCTTTTTAGCATTTTCTTCCTGACCCGCAGCAGCCTTGGCAGCTTCTGCAGCCCTGCGTGCGGCTATGCGCTGCTTTACGGCCTCCTTGTCGAGCGCCACGGGGAAGTTCACCCCTGAGATGGCGCCGCTCGGGCACACCGCCTCGCACTCGCGGCAGAGCTTGCACTTCGTGGCGTCGATATAAGCCAGATTGTCGGCGAGCGTAATCGCTCCGTGACGGCAGGTCTTCACGCAGAGCCCGCAGCCTATGCAGGCTGCGGAGCAGGCCTTGCGCGCAACCGGACCCTTGTCGCGGTTGATGCAGCGCACGTACTCGCGCATGGAGCGGGGGCCCTTGAGCCTGAGCTCTATTATGCGGCGCGGACAGGCCGAGGCGCACTTCCCGCAGGCCGTACACTTGGCTTCATCCACTTCGGGAAGCCCGGTTTCAGGGTTCAGCGAGAGAGCCCCGAAGCCGCAGGCCGACACGCAGTCGCCGCAGCCCAGGCAGCCGAACACGCAGAGAGTGTCGCCGCCGTAAAGGGCAGCCTTCACGCGGCAGGAACTCTGCCCGTCGTAATTGTTTACGCGGGGAGCGTTGGCGCAGCTTCCGTTGCAGCGCACCACGGCCACCCTGGGAGAAGCCTCCGCCAGCTCGCAGCCCAGCACTCCCGCAACCTGTTTCATCACGGGATTGCCGCCAACCGGGCAGAAACGCCCTTCAAGATTGCCTGCAGCCACGGCCGCGTCGGCGAAAGCGCGGCACCCGGCAAAACCGCAGCCGCCGCAGTTGGCGCCCGGAAGCAGTTTTTCGATCTCGTCGATGCGCGGGTCTTCCTCGACACGGAACCTGCGGGCCACCCTGAAGAGCAGGAGCGAAAGCAGCAGGCCAAGGACAGTGAGCACGACGACGGTCCAGATGAAGATATTCGTCATTTCAGGTAGAAGGTATATTCTTTACTCAGTTTATTTCGGAAAAGGAAGATTACCAGATAACAGAGAATCACGGCACCTATGGCTCCCAGGCCGGCGTACAGCTCCCCTACCCCCAGGGCGCCCAGGACCATAAGCGTAACGAAAAGCACCACCAGGGGCAGTCCGTACGCTATGAACACGGCCTTGTAGCCCAGAGCCTTCTTCAGCACCACCTCCACCTCGTCGCCTACGGCAAGGGGACGCCAGGCGCTGCTCCGCACTTCGATAGTCTTGCGTTCTTCGCTTCCCAGGGAGCAGAGACCCTTTGCCCTGCACGAGGCGCAGGCCTCCTCGACGATGATTTCGACCGTCGTAATCTCCGGGTCAATGGCTATAACCCTTCCTTTGTGGGTTATCTCATCCATAAGTCTCTATGGGTGAATAACCGTCGTCAGAATTCATCCCGGAAGGGACGGAATAGGAATCGGCAGCCGCGTAAAGGGCGTCGGAGACCTCGAGGAAGCGTATCTGCTCGCTCTTGAACACCATATCGATGTCGCGGGTCTCGCCGTTGCGGTGCTTGGCTATGATAATCTGCGTTTTCTCGCGGTCTTCGAGATTGTCGCTCAGGCCCACGTAGTCGGGACGGTGGATGAACAGCACCATATCGGCGTCCTGCTCGATGGAGCCCGACTCGCGGAGGTCGCTCAGCATAGGCTTCCCGCTGCTGCCGGAACGGGTCACCGCCTGCCGCGAGAGCTGCGAAAGCGCTATGATGGGGACGTTCAGCTCCTTGGCCGTGGCCTTGAGGGTACGGGAAATGGCCGCCACCTCCTGTTCGCGCACGCCCTTGAGTTCGGCAGGGCCCTGCATAAGCTGCAGATAATCGACCACTATCAGCCTCACGCCCTTGTTCTTCACGAGGCTCTTTGCCTTGGTGCGGAACTCGGTCACGGGAAGGCCGGCGGTGTCGTCGATATAGAGGGGCGACTTGGCAAGGTTGCGGAGCTTGATTTCAAGCTGCTCCCACTCGTGGGGTTCGAGCTTCTCGGTGCACTTGATTTTGGATGCGGGAAGGCCCGACTCGCTGGTCATAAGCCTCTTCACGAGCTGGGCCGATGACATTTCGAGCGAGAAGACCGCCACCGGCATATGATGGTCCACGGCGGCGTTGCGGGCAAGGTTCAGGGCGAAAGCCGTCTTTCCCACTGAAGGGCGGGCGGCAAGGATGATAAGGTCGGAGCGCTGCCAGCCGTTGGTGATGCTGTCGATGCTGACGAAGCCAGAGGGCACTCCGCTGAGCCCCTCGTTGTTCTGGTGCTCGTTGATTTCTCCCATCACCTGGTTGATGATGGAGCCTATCTCCTGGACCT
>JAFSVP010000020.1 GCA_017444905.1 Bacteroidales bacterium | reverse complement strand
CTCTTCCGGGCGACGTGTGCTTTGCGGGAGAGGTGGGCCTCAGCGGTGAAATCCGCCCCGTGCCGCAGAGCGACCGCAGGATAGGGGAGGCCGCGCGCCTGGGCTTCAGGCAGATTTATCTCAGTTCATACGGCAAGGGCACCGAAGGCGGCGCAGACAAGGCGGCCGGGGCCAAAGGCATAAAGGTCATACGCGTAGCCGACGTTCCGGAACTTGTGAAGAAGCTGTTCCGCTAGCCGGCGCCGGCTGGCGAGAGGGCGGCTCCGTGCCCGGCTCACACGGCGTACCCTGCGCTGCGTCCGGTTAACCCGGCGCTGGACAACCCCGGCGATGCGCCGGCCTCAGCCTCTCTCCATCTCGCGGCGGAGGTCCTTTTCGCGGATGGAGGCGCGCTTGTCGTACTCCTTCTTGCCCTTGGCGAGGGCGATGTGGAGCTTGGCGTACCCGTTGTCGGAAATATAGGCCCTTACGGCCACTATCGTGAGCCCCTTGTTCTTCACCGCCTGGCCGAGATGGCGCAGCTCGCGCTTCGTAAGGAGCAGCTTGCGGTCGCGCGAGGGCTCGTGCGAACCCCATTTCGAGGCCCAGAAATAAGTGGCTATGTTCATGCCGCGGACATACAGCTCGCCGCCCTCCATATAGCACCAGGCATCCTGGAGCGAGGCTTTGCCTGCCCGCAGCGACTTTATCTCAGTGCCCACGAGCACGATGCCGGCGTCGTACTCCTCGAGGAACTCGTAGTCGTACGACGCCCGCCTGTTGTTGATTTTTACGCCTCCGCCCTGCCTCTTGCTCATAGACTGAATGCTTTACGGATATCGTCGACCCGGTCGAGCAGCTCCCAGCCGAAGAACTGCACCTCGCGGTCCTGCCCCTGCACTTTCACCACGGCCCTGTAGGGCTTGCGTCCGACGTGTCCGTATGCGGCGGTGGGCGAGAAGATGGGGTTCTTCAGTCCGAAGCGGCGCACTATGGCGGCAGGCCTCAGGTCGAAGAGCTCCCTCACTTTGGAGGCTATGAAGGCGTCGCCGCCTTCCACGTGCGAGCTGCCGTAAGTCTCGACGAACACGCTCACGGGCTCGGCCACTCCAATGGCGTAGGCCAGCTGCACGAGGCATTCGTCGCATACGCCGGCGGCGACGAGGTTCTTGGCTATGTGGCGTGCGGCATAAGCCGCGCTGCGGTCCACTTTCGAGGAGTCCTTGCCGGAGAAGGCTCCGCCACCGTGGGCTCCGCGTCCGCCGTAGGTATCGACAATTATCTTGCGCCCGGTGAGTCCGGTGTCGCCCGCGGGGCCGCCGATTACGAACTTGCCCGTGGGGTTGACGTGCAGGATGAAGTCGCCCTTGAAAAGGGCTGCGGTGCGTTCCGGGAGCGAGGCTATGAGCCTGGGAATCACTATTTCGCGGACGTCTTTCTCGATGCGCCCGTGCATTTCTTCGTCGGAGTCGAACTCGTCGTGCTGGGTGCTGAGCACTATGGTGTGTACACGCACGGGCTTGTGATGTGCCGAGAATTCTACGGTAAACTGGGCCTTGGCGTCGGGCCTGAGGTAGGGCATCAACTCCGGCTCGTCGTGCCTTATGGCGGAAAGAATCTGAAGCAGGCGGTGCGACAGGCTCAGGGCGAGGGGCATGTATTCCTCGGTGTCGCGGCTGGCGTAGCCGAACATCATCCCCTGGTCGCCGGCTCCCTGCTCGTCTTCGCTGGAGCGGACAACGCCCCTGTTTATGTCGGCGCTCTGCTCGTGTATGGTGCTGATGATGCCGCAGGACGAAGCGTCGAAGCCGTATTCGGCCTTGGTGTATCCTATGCGCGAGATGACCTTGCGTACGGTTTCGTGAATATCGACGTAGGCGTTCTCGGAGCGGACTTCGCCGCCCACCACCACGAGCCCTGCCGTGCAGAAAGTCTCGCAGGCTACCTTGGACTCGGGGTCCTGCCTGAGGAATTCGTCGAGAATTGCGTCTGAAATCTGGTCCGCGACCTTGTCGGGGTGCCCTTCGGAGACTGACTCCGATGTAAAGAGATAGTTCATTTTAGCATTTTTTTAGGCGGGGTTGCAATCAGCCAAATCCTTCCCCGCGGGGTTAATGTTTCGGGGTGCAAATATAAGCTAAAAATGTCAATAAAATGTTAATTTCTCATTTGTGTGAAATAAATTCTATATGTAACTTTGCGCCACCGAAATAAATGTTGTTTATATTTATTTTTTATGAAAAAATTATTTAAAGCGCTGTTGCTGTCCATGGCGGCAACCCTTTATGCCGTGTCCTCCTTCGCCCAGGTCACGACATCTTCCCTCGGCGGCAAGGTTTCCGATGCCGCAGGAGAGTCGGTCCCCGGCGCTGCGGTAGTGGCCGTACACGAGCCTTCGGGCACCCAGTACTATGCCATCACCAACGCCGAGGGACGTTACAACATCCACGGTATGCGTGCCGGCGGCCCCTACTCCGTAGAGGTTTCCTGCCTCGGATACCGCAAGGTGACCTACACCGACGTCACACTCCAGCTGGCCGAGGCGTTCGCACTCAACGCCACTCTCGGAGACGATTCCACCCAGCTCGCCGAGGCAATGGTGATTTCCACTGCCAAGTCGAAGCTTATGAACGAGCAGACCGGCGTCGCGACGAACATCAACGCCAACCAGATTGCATCCCTCCCTACCGTTACGAGGAGCATCACCGACGTCACCCGTCTCTCTCCCTACGGAGGCAACGGGATGAGCTTCGCCGGCGTTGACAGCCGTACCGCCAACTTCACCGTGGACGGTGCCAACTTCAACAACAACTTCGGCCTCTCCGGCAACCTTCCCGGCGGCGGCAACCCTATCTCCATCGACGCCATCGAGGAGCTCCAGGTCGTGATTTCGCCCTACGACGTGCGCCAGACCAACTTCATCGGCGGCGGCGTGAACGCCATCACCAAGTCGGGTACCAACACCTTCAAGGGAAGCGCCTACGTCTATCACCGCAATGAGAACATGCGCGGCAACACCGTAGCAGGTTCCGAGCTTGCCG
>JAFSVP010000187.1 GCA_017444905.1 Bacteroidales bacterium | reverse complement strand
GGCGCCGTACTCCGACGCAATTCTCCTGAAAGACTCCTTTCCGAAAGGAAGGTCTTCCAACATCTAGAAATATCTCCCGAAGCCCTTCATTCTGAAAGAGTAAAGCGCGGTGTAAAGCTGTGCTCCGGGGTCGGGGCGGACAAAAGACGCCGGCAGCGGAAGTCCTGACTTCACAAGGGATGGAGAAGGGACGAAAAGCAGCCTCGGACGGCACGCCGCCTCTTTACCGGGGCTTTCGCCGGTATCCGCGCCCGGTCCGGCGGGGTATCCCCAGTCATCACAGGATTCAGCCCCGGAGAGTGAGCCGCCCGCATACCACTCGCCGTCTTCCCACAGCCTTACTCCGCTGAACACGGCATCCTCACGGCAGACGCAGAGCAGTTCCTTGCACTCCCCCGAGGCCCCTGCGACCACAAGTTCCGAAAGGCAGCCTTCGAAGCGCCTCGAAAGCATGGTAATATCCGCCATCGGCGACATTTTCACCAACACCGTAGGAGCTATGCCCAGGAGCAGCGGCATCAGCGCCACCACGTCGGGGCTGCAGTCTTCGGGGATGAATACCTTCTTTCCGAGGGAATCGCGGCGCGCCGGGTCGGCATATATGGCGTCCGGAGCGAATGAAGACAGCGCCCGGAGCCAGTCACCGCCGCCGGGCTGAATGTCAAAGGAATTGAATTCTACTTTTTTCAGCCCCAGAAGCGCGAAATTCCTCTCAACTGCCGACCTGAGCGCGGCGTCACGCTCGTTGTACCACAGGGCCGAAGCCGTCTGCGCAAAAGCCCAGCTGTCTACCCCGAGCCCTCCGGTGAGGTCGGCTATGCGCGCGCAGCCTGCCAGGAGTTCCGCCTTGAGGCGGGCCGCAGCGCTCCCCGAAGCCTGCTGCAGGTTGATGGAAGACGGGACTTCCACTTGCACGCCTTCCCATTCCGGGACCTTTGACAAAAGGGCCCTGCGCCCGGCCTCCGACATTGACGCCAGCATTGAAGAAAAGCCCCGCTTCATTCGAAAAAGGAGTCCTTGAAATTAACCAGATACACTTGCGAAACGGCCCTCGTAAGCGCAGTGTAAAGCCACTTCAGGTCATCAGGACCAAGGTCTTCCTGCCAGAACGGGCAGTCGATGAAGACGCAGTTCCACTGCCCGCCCTGGGCCTTGTGGCAGGTTACGGCATCGGCGTATTTCAGCTGCAGGGCGTTGAAATAGGGGTCTTCCCTGACCGCCTGCCACTGCTTGCGCCGGTTCCCCAAATCGGCATAATCGGCGCTCACGCCCTGATACAGGGCGTCCTGCTGCTCTTTACCCAGCGAAGCGGACTCCGAAGTGAGAGTATCCAGCAGCACCTTCGCCCTCACCTCAACGTCGTCATAATCGGGAAAGCTCAGCAGAGCGTCGGCAAAACGGAGCCCGTAGCGGCTTTCGTAATTCCATATCTTGTCGAGCACGGCTATATCGCCGTTGGCTATGTAGTCGAGCTGCTCGACGTCGTCGAGAAACTGGTAGCAGTTCTTGACTATCATAAACTTGTCGCCCCGCGAAATTTCTTCTTCCTTGTAAAGGACCTTGGCCCGGATGCCGAGGTTGTATCTTATCGCCCTGCTGTTGGAGCGGCACAGCACCACCGTGGAGTCGTAGCCCCAGCGGTCGTAGGCGTCGGAAATGGCGTCAATGAGTTCACTCCCCGTGATGCGGCTGACCTCCCTCCCGGGAAAAGCGCGGAGCTTCAGCCCGGGAATGGAGCCTGAAGACTGGAGCGAAAGCAGCGTCTCCCGCACGAGGGTGGCGTCTTCGAGAATGAGGGATTCGCTTTCCTGACGCACCACCGAAGAGAGAGATGCTCCCGACACGCCGCCGAAGCGTTCCTGCATATATTCAAGGTCGAGGGCAGGCGACAGGTCGAGCCCAACGGGAGGCAGCTGTGCAGAGTCGCCCGAAAGCACGAGGCGGCATCCCTTTCCGGCTCGGACAAACTCCACGAGGTCGCCCAGGAGGTCTCCCTGCCCGAAGAGAGCCGTCTCGCGGGAAGCATCCTCCCGCCCTATCAGCGAAGCCTCGTCTACGACGAAGAGGGTGTTGGAGGTCTTGTTGGGGCAGAGGGTAAAATGTCCGATTCCGTCTTTGCCCGCGTCTTTCTGCCTGTAGATATGCTTGTGAATGGTGGAGGCAGGGCGGTGCGCCATACCTGAAAGCACCTTTGCAGCCCGTCCGGTGGGAGCAAGGAGGACGGAGCGTATTCCCAGCTTGCGCAGATGATTAATGACGGCCGACAGGGCCGTCGTCTTGCCCGTACCGGCGTAGCCGTTGATTACGAAAATGTCTCCGTCATCGGAGGAAAAGAAATCCGCCAGACCCTTGAAAAGCTTCTCCTGGCAGGAGGTCGGAGAGTAGCCCAACCCTTCTGTAAAGCCCTTGCAGAGACTCCCGGCGTTCATCTGCGGTGACGGCGGTCGAAAATCATGGCCACGAGCGCGAGCATGGGATAAATCTCGATGCGCCCGAGGAACATATCAAATGAGAACACGAACTTGGCGGCTTCAGGTACGGAATTGAACGAGCCCATCGAGCCCAGTTCTCCGAGTGCGGGACCGACATTGCCGAGGCTCGTTATGGAAGCCGCGAAGGCGTTGCGGTGATCCACCCCGAGGAAGAGACAGAGTGCCACCGAAACGGCAAGCAGCATCGCGTACAGGAGGATATAGAGAATCTGGGGCAGGACTATATCGTCCCTGAGGACCTTGCCGCCCAGACGGACCTCGTTTACCGAAGTGGGATGGAGTATGCGGTTTATCTGCCGCCCTACCGACTTCAGGAGCAGAACCGACCTGTCGACCTTGATGCCTCCGGAAGTGGAGCCTGCGCAGCCGCAAACCAGGGCTACCATCATCAGCGGAACAGTAAGCACGGGGGGCCAGAGGGCATTGTCGGCTATTGCAAAGCCGCTGGTGGTGGAGATGCAGAGAACTTCGAAAAGCCCGTTCCAGAGCGATTCTCCCCAGCTGCTGAAGAATCCGTGGCTCTTGAGGCCGGCTCCGAGCACAAGCGAGAACAGCAGTACCGCCGCCGTGTAGAATTTCACCACGGTATTGTTAAGCGGCTTGAGGCTCCGCCCGACTACTGCCATGAAGATCAGGCCGAAGTGCAGCGACGACAGGTACATACAGAGCATGGTCACCGCCTCTACGCCGCGTGAGCCGAATGCGCCGATGGACGCATTACGGGTGCTGAACCCTCCGGTAGCCGAGACGCTCATTGCGTGGCACACAGAATCGAAGACCGACATCCCGCATATAAGATAAAGGATGGTCGCAAGCAGGAAGATTCCAAAATACACGCATGCGAAGACCAACACCATCTTGTTGGTGCTGGTGCCGTAAGCGCCGCGCGAGAGGCTGCCCACCTCCATGTTCACGAGGCGCAACTTCACCGGGCTGGAATCGGGGATTATAAGCAGCAGGAAAACCACTACTCCCAAGCCTCCTATGAAATGCGTGCTGCTGCGCCAGAAAAGCAGGCTGTCTGGCAGGGCCTCTATGTTGTCGAGTATCGTGGCGCCCGTGGCCGTATAACCGGAAACACTTTCAAACCAGGCGTTTACCACCGAGAACGGGCCGCCCCAAAGGGCATAGGGCAACATTCCGAAAACGAAGGACAGCAGCCAGGAGAGGATTATCGTGACATAGCCCTCCCGCAGCGTAATGGCCTCGGTCTTGCGCACGAAAATGAAGGGGAAGGCTCCTACGATGAAGGTGATGGTAAAGCTGATGATGAGGGCCGCACAGGCGCTGTCGTTCCCGTTCAGCATCGAAACGAATACCGACAGGAGCATGAACAGGGCGCTGACAAGCAGCGCAAACCCGGTATTGCGGCTAATCCCCTTCCAGTTCATCACGCTGTTTCGCTTTCAGGTCCCTGAGGCGCTTGCGCAGCGTCAGGTTCTCGTTTGCAAGCTCCGAAACCGCCTCGTTGAGAGAGACCAGCTCGTCGTCGCCTTCGAAGGTGAAAGTGTATTTCTTGTTGTATGAACGGTAGCCGCCCAGGGCGTCGAGCATCTTGTATATGGGGTTTACATAATAGGCCATTATGAAGAAGAGCAGCATCACCACGAGCAGCAGGCCTACGCCCACAGCAACTATGCCGGGAATGATGCTGCGGTAGAAGCCCCGTTCGAATGTAAGGGAGTTCTTCTCGAGGTCGCGGTAAATGGCATTTTCGAGCGCCGAGATGTCGGAGCGCAGGATTTCGAAGGAAGGCTGGAGGCGGTTGAAATACCAGTCGCGGGAATCGATGAAACGGGAGTCAAGCACTCCGGCCAGTTCGAGGGACGTAAGTATGTATGCGGTATAGGCATAGACCACGGAGTCGGTAAGGGGCTGAATAACGTTGGATTCGAGCGACGTGCGCAAAGAGTCGCAGTGCGAGAGGAAGTAGTCGCGGTCGAATTCGGGCAGTTTGGAATTCTTCCCGTCGCCTATGACGGCAAGTATGTCGAGATTGTAACTGTTGCTTATATCTGAGAGCTTATGCGCTGTATTCAAGCTGGTTATGTCATCCGCAATGAGGTCCGACACGTACGAACTCATCTTCGCGTATTCGAGGACGGATATGGTCGCGGATATAAGGAGCGTCGCCGCAATTGCGCAAAGACTTAATGTAAGTTTTGCTTTAATTGACAACTTCATTTTAAATTTTTTTACAAAACCTACACAAATATAAGAATTTATTGATACTTTTGTATGAGATACGCCAGAACTATGTCCAATAATTTCCTTAACGACCGCTCCGGCAAGACTGCTTTCATCAAGCGCGAACTGCTCAGGCTGTGCATCGAGCACGACGAGTCGAGCATTTCGTACTTCAGCAAGGTGCTCGGAATCAGCATTCCCACCATCACCAAGATGATAGGGGAACTGATAGACGACGGTTTCCTTCAGGACGAGGGCAAAATCGGCACTTCCGGAGGCCGCAGGCCCAGCATCTACGGGCTCGACCCGGCAGCGGGCTACTTCGTGGGCATAGACGTGGCGAGGCACCATTTCCACATTGCCATAACCGACTTCAAGGGCAACCTGCTCCACTACATAGAAGATATACGCTTCGTGCTCGAATCCAGCGCCGATTCCATCCAGGGGATGTGCAGACTGGTACGCGACAGCGTGGTGGATACGGGCATACCCTGGAACAAGGTACTTGCCGCCGGCGTCAGCCTCTCCGGAAGGGTCAATCCCGAACAGGGTTACTCGCTCACCTATTCCGTAAGCGACGACCTGCCCCTGAAGGACCTCTTCCAGCGCGAGCTGGGCATACCGGTGGGCATAGAGAACGATTCGCGGGCCCTTACCTACGGCGAGTATATGAGCCTCGGCAAGAACGCCGACAAGGACATGATTGCCATCAACCTGAGCTGGGGCCTCGGAATGGGCATGATACTCGACGGCCACCTCTACTACGGCAAATCGGGCTTTTCAGGCGAGATAGGCCATTTCCCCCTGCTGGACAACAACATAATGTGCCGCTGCGGAAAGATAGGCTGCCTCGAGACCGGAGCCTCCGGCTCGGCCCTGCACCGTATGATAGTGGAGAAGCTGAAGGCGGGATACCGTTCCTCGCTCTCGAAGATTTACCGCGAGAAAGGGACAATCGAGCTTTCAGAGATTCTCGACGCGGTGAACGAGGGCGACGTGCTGGCAATCGAATGCATAGGCAAGATAGGCGAAACCCTCGGGCGCGGCATCTCCGGCATAATCAACCTTTTCAACCCCGGACTCGTAATCATAGGCGGGCGCCTCATCGTGGGCAAGGAGTACCTCGTCCTGCCCATACGCACGGCCGTGAACCGCTACTCGATGACGAGGGTTGCATCCGACACCAAAATCAGGCTCTCCACCATAGGGCGCAAGGCCATTGTGCTGGGCGACTGCCTGCTGGCCCGCAAGAAGCTCCTCGGCATCTAGGCACCACGCTTGAACGGGCCGCCTTACGGTGCCCGTCCGGGAGCCTGCCTGCCGAAGCGACCTAGCTTTTCAGAAATACGAAGAACACAGCCGCCACCATACAAACGAGGGCGGCTATATGGTTCCAGTGCACCGGCTCCCCCTTGAAGAGGAGCATCACGAAGAGCGTGAACACGGTCAGGGATATGACCTCCTGGATAATCTTCAACTGCATCAGGCTGAACGGCCCGCCGTTAATCTGCGAGCCCATCCTGTTGGCCGGCACCATGAATATATATTCGAGGAAGGCAATTCCCCACGACGCAAGGATGACAAGAATGAGGGGCCAGTCCCTCGTGATGTTCATCTCGTTGAGTTTCAGCTGTCCGTACCAGGCCAGAGTCATGAAGACGTTGGACACTACAAGCAGCAGGACAGTCCACAATCCCGTCATCTTCCTGCGTACATGTCATCGTAATACTTCAGGTACTCGCCGCTGGTCACGTTGTCGAGCCAGTCCTGGTTGTCGAGATACCAGCGCACCGTCTTCTCAATGCCCTCCTCGAACTGCAGCGAGGGCTCCCAGCCAAGTTCCTTCTGGAGCTTGGTGGAGTCGATGGCATAGCGCAGGTCGTGCCCGGCACGGTCGGTAACGTAGGTTATCAGGTCCATATCCTGCCCTTCGGGGCGGCCGAGCAGACGGTCAACGGTGTTTATCAGCACCTTTATTATGTCGATG
>JAFSVP010000186.1 GCA_017444905.1 Bacteroidales bacterium | reverse complement strand
CTCGTACAGGGGACCCCAAACCCCCGTACAGGGCAACTCGCCTACCCCCGCAGGGGAGGACGCCCACCCCCGCAGGGGAACCCGCCCACTCCGTGTAGAGAAATCAAACCCTCCGTGTAGGGAAGTCTAACCCTCCGTGTAGGGAAGTCTAACCCTCCGTGTAGGGAAAATGCGGTTCTTCCAAGTTTGTGGATGGGGTCGCGCGTAGCGCCCACGAAGCGGACACCATGCCATTGACCGTTCAGTTTTCCAAATTGACCGTTCACTTTTCCGAATTGACCGTTCACTTTTCCGAATCGACCGTTGAGTTTTCCGAATTGACCGTTGAGTTTTCCGGATCGGCCGCCTCGTTTTTCTTGGTGCGCATTCTCCTTCAGAAGCCGTTTTCGTGGTATAATAGGCGCTTTGGAGGATGCCATGACAGAAAACGAGATAGATGAGATTCAGTCTGAGATCGACGACTGCAACGCGATAAGTTACGGCAAGGCGCGCGCTGCGTTCAAGAAGGGCCCCATCCCGAAGATGAAGTGGGTGCTGGAGGAGCTTCTGGGCTGTCTGTTGAGGCGGATCGCCACCGTCAGGGCGGGCGACGCGCCAGAGGCGTTTGGCGGCTACATGGGCGATGAACTCGCGCGCGTCCTCGCCACAAAGACCTTTCTCGAATACGCCGGGCGCGCCATCGACCGTGCGGCTGCTGAGGCGGCCGATTCCGGCACAGACAGCGCGGCCGTGACCTATGACTGCGTGATGGTGGACATGACGGACGAATATGAGGTATGGCTCAAGATCCTCTCCTCGCTTGACATGTACCTCCATGAAGCGGCGGTCTTGGCAAAGGCGGTCAATCCGTCATCGACCGCCGCGCGGCTCTATCTGCGCGCATGGCGGTTCATCAAGCCCATCAAGGATCGCGGCTACGCGCAACGGGACGAGGCGCTTGCCATCTTGCGGCTTGAACGCGTGGCGGCGGACCGGCTTTGGGTGGACGTGCAGGTCGCCGCTTTGCCGCCGTTCAAGGCCACCGACAAGGCCATGAAGACCAAGGGGACGGCCAAGGCCTGACGGAGCTTGCGACATGGGCTTCAAGTACACCCATAGGGTCTATCACGATGTCCACGACACCACCGCCACCGAACAGCAGGTGCTGGCGCTCTTGGCGCACTTCGTGGACGACAAGACCGGCCTGTGCTACCCCTCGATCGAGACGCTCGCCAGACAGTCGCACCTAAGCCGTGCGACCATCATGCGAAACCTCGACTCTCTGAAGCAGAAAGGCTATCTCAAGTGGATTTCGGGCGGACGTAAGAAGAAGGGGCGTGTGCTATCCAACCTCTACAAGCTGACATTGCCGAAACCTGCGCCAAAACGCGAGGAAACGGAACTTGCCGAGTTCTGGGAGGATGTTGATAACTCCAAGAGCAGGGTCTCACAGTGCGACCCCTACCCGTCTCACAGTGAGACCCCCCACCGTCTCACAGTGAGACCCCTGCCCGTCTCACAGTGCGACCCTATCATATATAGATCATCCAAAGATCATCCCGGAGATCATCACCCGCCGTCCGCGGGAGAAGTGCCGGGGCGCTTTGAGCTTGGTGTTGCTCGGAGGGACGGTACGCTCGACCAGATTCTGCAGGAGGTCACCGCGTCTGTCCAGACGACGAAACGCACCGAAAGCCAGTCCATCGTGCAGATGGCGATGGATGCCGCCGAGACGCACGACATCGAAGACCGGAAGACCTTTTCGCATGTCATGCTCCGGAAGAACCCGGATGACTGCCGCGAGGCGATCTACCAGTTCGAGAGCGAACGCCGCGCCGGTGAGATGGACAAGATCAGGAGCCTGCCCGCGCTCCTGACCAAACGCCTCTCCAGCCTCCCCGACCGCTCCGACCAATAGGGCCGAGTGCTCCAGTCCGCCGCTCAGGCTACTTCCCAGTGCCCGCCCTTGTCCGGGCCGATGCGGCGGATGAGGTTCGCATCCTTCAGCTTGCGGATATTCTTTTTGACGCCTGCAACGGAAAGCCCTGTCGCATTGGCCAGTTCCGCCAATGTGACATCTGGCATCGACTTCATTATGCCCATTATTTTCTGGCTACTTTTCTGGCTACTTTTCTTGTTGGTTTTCTGGCTACTTTTCTCGGTGGTTGCGGCTTCGTATGCCTTGCCTTTGGCCTTGAGCGTCCGGAGAATCTTGTCGAGCATGAAGTCGATGAACGGCCCGCACT
>JAFSVP010000185.1 GCA_017444905.1 Bacteroidales bacterium | reverse complement strand
ATCTTCTTCATCTGGCTGGGGGCGTGGCCGTCCTGCTTGAGCTCGATGATGACGGCGTCTTCAAGGCTGGCTTTCCTCCCCGTGCGGTAGTTCAGGAAATGCAGCCTGGTGTCGATGGTGAGCCTTTCCGTACGGGCCGGGTTCACGAGAGTAATACGCTCGAAGGCAGTTGAAAGCACTGGGCTCAGCTCGACTGCGGAGAACCGGGAATGCTTTTCCAGATAGGCGCAGGCTTCCGGGTTCCCTGAGAAGGCAGTCATTTCCGCCTCCCCGATACCTATTCTTTTCTTCTTGGTGCGGCCGTGGTTGTTCTTGCGCTTTATTTCCAGATAGGCCGCTCCTGAATTGACATATACCCGCGTGCGGACTTTCTGCCGTACCAGACGCCGGTTATGATGGTCGAGGAACATCCGGAGCTCCGGAGTGTCGAAATACACCGAGTTGTAGGGACTTGTCTTCACCCCATCCGCCACCAGAGCCCGGTAGCCCGCAGCCGCGGCATCGTCAAGCACCTTCCCGAGAGTGGCCTCGTCGGTGAGGAACTTCGTGTCGATGCGGTTGAGGAGTTTCACTCCTTCCATCTCATCCAGAGTGATGGGGGCGAAGTCCGGTAAGTCAGTCATTCTGCGTAATGTATTCGAAGATTTTGGTGCCGATGAGTTTTCCTTTGGCGTCGTAGGTGTACTGGGCTTTCTTCTTGCCTAATTCGTTGTACTCGAAGGTCTTGTAGTTTACGAGGCGGTTGCGGTCGTCATATACGAGCTCGCGGCTCATCCTTCCGTTCCCGCCCCATTCGTAGCGCTTGCGCCATTTCTGCCTGCCCGCGCTGTCGTACTCTATTTCTTCAATCTTCTTCCCTTCGGGGGAATAGGTGGTCAGGTGGTCGAGCGTCTGCGCGACGCCTTTGCCGCTAGTGTTCCATTCCTTTACGACAAGATTCTTCTTGTTGAGCCCTGATGCGTCCTGGGCGAGCCCCGCGAAGGCGGTGAACAGAGTCAGGGTGATTATGATAATGATTCTTTTCATAACATATACAATTAGCGAGTTTTATGGCCGTCCGCCCGGTCCTCCGCCCCCGCCGCTGTAAGTGCTAAGCGATACGGAAGAGCCCCCTGATATGCCTGAAGTGGCCCAGATGCCATTGCAGAAGGTGGTGCTTCCTACGCTCACGCTTTTGTATCCCTTGCTCAGGGAAGGCGCGCTGACAATCACTGAGGACACGCCGCTCGGCGCCTTGAATGCCGCTATGTAGGAAGAGCCGTAGAGAGCGTTCCAGCTGCCTGCCGTGCAGGTCATCTTGTAGCAGGTCTGTGTCATCTTTGCTCCGGACTCAATCTTCGGGTAGGCCACCAAGGTGACTCCGTTTGCGATGGTGAGAGTTTTCTGCTCGGCGCAGTCGATGGCAACCTCGGGGTCGCCTGCAGTCGTCACTGCAAAGATGTATCCTCCGGACAGTGTCATGTTGCCGTTGGAATCCAGCGCGTCATTCTTCGAGGAGTTGGCATAGACGTATCCTCCGGAAATCTTCATCTCTCCGGCGCAGTTGACGGCGTCGTCTCCTGATGAGGTCACATACAGTTCTCCTCCGGTCATGGTGAAGGCATCCTTGGACTCTATTCCCTCCGACTTCGAACTTGAAACTTTGACTACGCCGCCGCTGATGAGAAGGCTGCCGTCGCTGGCCGTCACCCTGTTCTCCGTCCCTATGGCCCAGCCTATCTTCATTCCCTTGGTTGATACGTCGTTGGACTCGCTGCCGGTGGTGGTGATGGTAAGAGTGCCGCCGCTGATATAGGAGTCGGCCACGATGTGACTCGTTGCGTCGTAGTCGTAGCTGCCTGCGTGGACGCCCTTGCCTCCGGCTCCGGAGTTGGTGATGGTCACGCTGCCGCCCGTCATTGCGAAGTAATTGTCTGCCTTGATGCCGGCGGTGCCCTTGTATTCGGCGTCTTCGCTGTCGTAGGCAGTGCCTCCGCTTACCTTGATGGTGGTGGTTCCTCCCTCCACGAGTACGTAATCGTCGGAGGCTATGCCTTTCTTCATGGCTGCGGCGGTGGTGACGGAGAGCGTCCCCTTGCTGAGCTGTACGAATTCATTGACCTTGATGCCGTGCCCTGCGCTGCTGCCGGCCGTGACGGTCACTGAGGGGCTGCTCATCATCCTTACGTAGTCGTCGGAAACGATGCCTGATTTGCCCTGTGTGTTGTTCGCCGTTACCGTCAGGCTGCCGCTGCCGCTGAAAATGAGCTGGCCTTCGGAGAAGAATACGCCCTTCATATCCTCGTCGGATGAAGTTGAATATGAAGCCGAAGAGCTGTCGGAGAGCGTGTTGGTGCCTTTCAGATTCACGAAGCAGCGTTTGCCTCCCTGGTTGTTGATGGCGGCACCGCTTTTATTTGTTATTGAAACTCCGTTCAGGACAAGCGCCTGTTTGTTGTCGGAATAGACCTTGAAGAAGCCGTCGCCCGTGGTGCCCGACAGTTCATAGATGACCTTTTCGTTGGTGCCGGTATTGTCGATGGTAACGTCGTTGCCCGATATGGTGACTGCCTGGCTTCCGGCTCCGGTGACTGTAGCGCTGCCTGAGCTTGAGAAAGTTACGTATATCTTGCGCACGAAGGTGGTGTTGTCCACGATGTCTTCGTCGGAAGTGTCGCCGGCGTCGTCGGTGCTGATGGTATATTTGCTCTCGTCAAAGGTGACGCCGTCCGTCACGTCGCCGAGGCTGATTCCGCCGCCCTGTACGGTGGTGACGCTTGAAGTGCTTGATATGGAGGCGGATGCTCCTGACTTGCTCAGCGACATGGTGAGGCCGCTTGCAAAGGTGTTGGGGACGACTGCCAAATAATAGGTGCCGGTAGGGAACACCCCGGAGGCGTGCGTCATCGTGACCTTCGTCGAGTATGACGAGAACTTTCTTATGGTGGCGTCCTCCGCCCTGATTTGCACCAGGTCGCCTGCCAGGTATTCTCCGCCGTTCGAGCTCAGCTCAACCTGCGTGATGCCGGAAACGGAAATTGTGAATGCCACGAGGCTCGTAGCCTGAAGGAAATACACGTTGTCAGTATCGGTGAATGCGCAGGTGGATATGAGGGCGCTGGTGTCCAGCGAGTCCCCGGCAGCGACGGTCTGGGCTGAAGGAATACTGGTGATGAAGCGCTTCTGGCTGTTGCTGAACCCGGTTACGGCGTCGTAGGGGTAAGCTGCGTACCAGGTACCCGCCGATGTGTCCATACTTCCGGTGAAGGTGGCAGAGCTGCCGTAGTTGGAGGAGATGGTGAATTTCCGTACGTCGGTGCCGTCGTAAATGGCGATGGCGTCGCTGTCTTCCCATTCCGGCTTGAGCCCGGTTCCGAGGGTGACGCGGGAGGCGGTGTCCCATCCTGCGGTAAGAACCACTTCGGTGAGGTTTTCATCCTGGGGCGTTTCGATGACCGCATCCTCGCTGCAGGCCGCCGTAAGGAGCGCCTCAGCCGCAAATATCAGTAAAATATATCTTTTCATGGCGATGTTCTTTTTATGAAAGCCTGTATTCTTCGAGTTCGTTGAATTCCTGAAGGGATCCGCTCTGGGCGAGCATCCTCCCGATTGACAATTCCGATACGGTGCACTCCGGCTGCCGGTAATCGGGGGTTACGGTGTCATGCATATTGCTTAGTCTTCTTCAAAATAATCGAAAGAGAAAGTGTTGCCTGCGCCGAGGGAGACGATGACTTCCGTACCGTCGTCGGAAAAGGAGCTGAATACCGGGACGCAGGCTCCGTCTTCGGCGTCGGAGAGAAAGGTCCAGGCGGAGCCTCCGTCAAGGCTGTAGTGCCAGGAGTCTTCTTCGCACTTGAACTGCGGGAGGGCCTCGGCTACCTTCGTCTCCAGCGCGGTGCCGTTGATTGTCCAGAAGCGTCCGCTGACGCCGACTGCCGGGTTGGAACAGCTGAATCCGTAGGACTCCCGCACCGTGACGCTTGCGGTCGTGCCCGTGTCGAATTCGATGGAGCTTCCGTTTACCGACATTACGCAGCTGCCTGACAAGAGCTCGGAGGCGAGTACCTGCAGGACGGCGATATCGGAATTGAAATCGCTGCAGTCCAAGGTGGTGGCGTTTCCGGAACCTCCGGACACAGGCTCATCGGTATAAGTGATGATGTCTGAAGAGCAGGAGCCGAAGGTGAGCGCAGTCAGTATAAACAATGCTATCTTTTTCATTTTCATTCTTTGCTATGTTACTAACCCAAAAATAAGCAGAAACGGGGCCAAATCCGCTTCTGCGGGCCGTTTTTGAACGAACGGGCGTTTTTTTAAACGAAAGTCCCCGATGCTGTACGAAAAAGTGCTAAATTTGCCGGTGATGACTAAGGAAACAAGAATTGAAATAAAGGGCTTTTCCATTTTCTGGATAGTGATATTCGCCACGGTTCCGCTTATGTACCTCATCCAGTACCTTCTGGGGCAGGACTCGGGCGTGAGCTTTACTGTAATCGTCCTGAACTGGCTGGAAATCCTGCCTTATTTCATCCTCTTCTGCATTCATAACTTCCTCCTGGCACCGCTCTTCTTCAAGAAAAAGCGCATACTTTATCTGCTGTTGAGCACAGCCCTGTTCGTGGCTTTCTCCGTGTATATCCTGGCTACGATAATCGGTCCTCCCGCCGGAGCTGACGGTATGGTGGAAGCCCCTCCGGGCGAGCGGCGGCCGTTCTCTCCCGAGGTGATGAAGGTCGTAATCGGAGCTCTGCTCATTCTGGTCAATCTTGGTTTCAAGGCGATGGTGCGCTCCGCCGAGAACGAACGGAAGGCCCAGGAGTTCAGGGCGGAGAGTCTTGCCCAGCGTATGGAAACGCTGCGTTACCAGATAAATCCGCACTTTTTTATGAACACCCTCAACAATATCCAGGCCCTGGTCCTTACCGAGCCGGAGAAGGCGACTGAGTGCATCAGCGAGTTTTCTAAACTGATGCGTATGGTGCTGAGCGAGGGTTATACGGCCCTGATACCTCTGGATAAGGAGTTGAGGTTTATAGGTCACTTCGTCGCGCTTATGCGCCTGCAGTGGCCGGAATCGGTGGAGATTTCATTCGAAAGCCCGGAGAGTGCCTGTGATGCAATGGTTCCGGCGCTGGCGATGATGTCGTTCGTGGAGAATGCTTTCAAGCACGGGAGCAAGTCAAAACAGGGGGATTTCGTCAAGATAGCCGTTTCCGTGGAAGGGGAGAGGGTGGTATTCCGCTGCTCCAACAGATGCGGGCCGATGGCCATGTCCGCAGGCCCTTCGGAGGGCGGAGTGGGTGTCAGTAATGTACGCAACAGGCTGGAACTGCTTTATAATAAGGATTATACGCTGGTATGCAGCACCGTTTCGGACGTGTACGAAGTGTATATGAGCATCCCGGCTCATCCTGAAGAAGGAAGCTTATGATACGAGCCCTTGCAATTGACGACGAGCCCCTGGCCCTGAGGCTGATAGGGGTGTTTGCAGGAAGGATTCCCGACATGGAACTGACGGCCTCGTGCACTGATGCCGGGCAGGCCCTGCCTTTCCTCGACAAGGTTGATATGATTTTTGCCGATATCAATATGCCGGGCCTTTCGGGGATGGACTTCGTTGCCTCGCTTGAGAATCCGCCTCTGGTCGTTTTTACCACGGCTTTCGCTGATTATGCAGTGGACGCCTTCAGGGTGGGGGCCGTAGATTATCTGCTCAAGCCCTTCACCTTCGATGATTTCTCCCGCGCAGTCGGAAGGGTGCGCGAGGCCCTGGAACTGCGTGCCTCAAAAGACATTGATAAGGAAAAGACGGTCTGTTTCAAGTCGGATTACAAGGTCGTGCCCGTGAAGGTATCCGATATTCGCTATGTAGAAGGCTTCGGGCCTTATGTGAAAATATATCTTGAGTCGGCGGAATCTCCGCTCGTGGTGCTGTCGTCGTTCAGGCAGATTCTAGGCGACTTGCCGGAGGAGCGCTTCGTGCGTATCCACAAATCGTATATCGCCGACATCACGCGTATCACGGCTGCCGGCAAGACTTCAGTTACGCTGGACGACGGCCTGTCGCTCCCCGTCGGAGATGCCTACCGCGCCGGCTTTATGGAGAGGTACATGAAAAGATTATTATAGTTTGCCGTGAAAAAGACTGTACTTATAATTGTTGCGGCGATGATTATGGCCGTGGGCTGCGGAGAAGGGACCGGCCGCCTTTGCAACGGAGACCTCATCTTTGTAGGAATCCCTGTAGGATATGATGCCGAAACCGGCTCGATGGATGAGGCCATTTCGTCGGCCACCGGCCAGGAAGGGGGAATGAATCTGATTCACGTAGCCATTGCCGAGGTGAAGAAAGACAGCGTCTGGATAATCGACGCCACTCTGAAACGCGGTGTCGACAGGCATCCGCTGGATACATTCCTGAGAGATTTCAGACTTGGAAACGGTGAGTATCCGGAGTTTATCGTAAAGCGTGTCAGGGGCGTTGACGCAGATGCCGCCGTGGAAAGGGCCCGGGCCTTGTGCGGCCGTGGGTACGACGTGCGCTTCCTGCCGGATAATGAGGAGTTTTACTGCTCCGAGCTGGTGCAGGCCTGCTATCTTGATGCCTGTGGTGAGCCGGTGTTCAGGAGCGAGCCTATGAACTGGCTGTCGCCTGACGGCACGATGCCGGCTTACTGGGAATGGCTTTTCGGGCAGCTTGGGATGGAGGTGCCGCAGGGCGTACCCGGAACTAACCCTCGGAGGATGTCGGAATCCGAACTTCTTGACCCGGACGTTAGTCTATAGAGATGCTCTCGATCCTCAGGCGCAGGATTCCGGAAGGGACCCTGACCTCTGCTGTTTCGCCTGCCTTCTTGCCCATCAGTGCGGCTCCGATAGGGGATTTCAGTGAAATCTTGCCGGCTTCAAGGTCCATCTCATGGGGGCTTACTATCTCGTATTTCATACGGGTGTTCGTCGAGAGATTGGTGAATTCGACCCTGCTCAGCAGGCAGACCCTGTCTTTGGGAAGGACGTCGGTGCTGAGCACGCGCGCAGTCTCCAGAATCTTCTGAAGGAAGCGGATCCGGCTGATGGTCTTCCCCTGGATACGCCTTGCCTCACGGTATCCGGCATTGTCGCTCCGGTCTCCCTGTGCGCTGGCTTCCGCAAGGTCGTCCGTCACCTTGGGGTAAACTTCGTTGACAAGATGCCTCAGCTCGGCTGCAATCTCGTCATATTTTTCCTTTGAGAGGTATTCCATGGCACAAATATAGAAACTGTTTTGAAACGATTGTTCTTTTTTCTTACAGCGTCTTGCCGGTCTGTTTTTCCGCCGTCATCAGTCACGTAGCCCGCTCCACTACGCTCCTTCTTCCGGCAAAAAAACAACCTCGACAAATCCACAATAATAAAATTCGGCAACCGTTTCAAAACAGTTTCTTACTCGTTTTCAGATTTACTGAAAATCATTACCTTTGAAAAAAATACAATGTCGTTCTCCAATATGAAAAATATCACTCTCGCGGCTGCGGCCATTCTGATGACCCTGACTGCCTGCGGCCAAAACAACAACAAAGAAATGAAGACACTCGTCGCTTACTTCTCCGCCACCGGCACGACCGAAGCCGTGGCCAAAGAGCTGGCCGAAGTTGCCGGCGCCACTCTTTATGAAATAAAACCTGAGCTCAAGTACACCGATGCAGACCTTGACTGGCGGGACAAACAGTCCCGCAGTACCCTGGAGATGCGGGACAAGAGTTCCCGTCCGGCCATAGTGAAGGATTTGAACGATGCCGGCAGCTATGATGTCATCTACATCGGCTTTCCCGTCTGGTGGTACACGGCGCCCACGATTATCAATACCTTCATTGAGGCTTACGGCTTTGCTGGCAAAACGGTCATCTTCTTCGCTACTTCAGGCGGCAGCGACGTCTCCGGCGCCGACAAGCAGTTCCATGCCCAGTATCCCGACATTAACTGGAAGGCCGGCAAGCTGCTGAACAACGCCTCGGTGAAGACCCTGCTGGACT
>JAFSVP010000184.1 GCA_017444905.1 Bacteroidales bacterium | reverse complement strand
GCTCGAAACTCGTAGCCTGCCCCTCCTCGTCAAAGGCCATCACCACCACGGCTGCTCCCAGTCTGCGTATTTCCAGGGCCTTGCGCACGAACTCCTCCTCTCCGTCTTTCAGGGAGATGGAGTTTACGATGCAGCGCCCCTGGGTGTTCCTGAGGCCGGCTGTCACCGTGTCCCAGTGCGAGGAGTCTATCATCACCGCAGCCCGGGCGATGTCCGGCTCCGCTGCGATGTACCGCAGGAATGCCGTCAGGCTTGCCTGCGAATCCAGCAGGGGGTCGTCCATACTTATGTCGATGATGTCGGCCCCTCCGCGCACCTGGGCTGCGGCCACCTCTGCAGCCTCCGGATAATTGCCTTCAGCCATCAGCCTTGCGAATTTGCGCGAGCCGGCCACGTTGGTGCGCTCTCCAATGGGGGTGAAGCGCTCCCCGGAGCCTATGCCGTACGACTCAAGTCCGCTGACTGTCAGCTCCCCGGCATCTTTCCGAATGGGCCTCGGCTTCATCCCTGATACTGCCTTTGCAATGGCTTCTATGTGGGCGGGGCGCGTGCCGCAGCATCCTCCCGCAATGTTCAGCATCCCCCTTGAGGCGAGGCTGCGCATCACTCCGGCCATTGCGGCGGGGGTGTCGTTGTAGATGCCGAGTTCGTCGGGCAGGCCGGCGTTGGGATAGAAGATGAGCGGGTGGCTTGAGTATGAGTCTATTTCGTTTACGAGCGAGGTCATCTGCTGCGCTCCGAGGGCGCAGTTGAGGCCGAAGGCGGCAAGGTTCGGGGCGTGCGAGACGCTGCGGTAAAAGGCTTCCAGCGCCTGCCCGGTAAGCGTTCTTCCGCTGCGGTCGGATACGGTGGCAGAGATTATAAGCGGCAGGTCGAGCCCGAGGCGGCAGAGGGCGTATATCGCGGCCTTGGCGTTGAGGGCGTCGAAGCAGGTTTCAAGAAGAATCAGGTCTGCTCCGCCGTCGGCAAGGGAGCGGAACTGCTCTTCGTACGCTTCCGCCATAGTGTCGAAGTCAATGCTTCGAAGGGTGGGGTCGGAGGCGTCGGAGGGGAGGGTGAGCGATTTGCCCGTGGGCCCGGCGCTGCCCGCCACCCACACCTTGCGGGGAGCTTCGTCGGCTGCGCTCCTTGCTATGCGGGCCGCGTTGAAGGCCATCTCCGCGCTCCTTCCGGCAAGACCGTGGGCATCCTGCACCAGACGGTTGGCCCCGAAGGAGTCGGTGCTGATGATGTCGGCGCCGGCATCTATGTATTTCTTGTGAATCCGCTTGATGAGTTCAGGTTTGTCGATGGCCAGGAGTTCGAAATTCACGGGTCCTGCGTCAGCTCCGGGGCCGATGAGCATAGTGCCCATGGCTCCGTCCAGAATCAGGATTCTTTCTTCCAGCGCCTGCCTGAATCCGCTCATCAGAAGCAGTCTTTGAGAACGTTGGCGACGTTGTCGCTGCGGCCCATCGTGTAGAAATGGATTTCCTGTACGCCGTGGGAGAGAAGGTCGCGGCACTGCGCCTTGCACCATTCTTCTCCGATTCGGTAGGCGTCGGCGGGGCGAGCCTTGATTTCGGAGGTAAGCTCCACGGGAATGTCGATGGAGAAGCTTTCGGGCAGAAGGTCCACCTGGCGCTCAGACGACAGCGGCTTGATGCCGGGGATGATGGGCACGGTGATGCCGGCGGCCCTGCAGCGTGCCATGAAATCGTAGAACACCGCGTTGTCGAAGAACATCTGCGTGATAATCTGGTCGGCCCCGGCATCGACCTTTTCTTTCAGGTAGCGGAGGTCGGTCTCGGGGTTTGGTGCCTCGACGTGCTTTTCGGGATAGCCTCCTACGCCGAGGGTGAACAGTTTGCGGCCGCCTTCGGCCTTTTCGAAGCGGCGTATCGCCGCCACCAGTTCGGAGGCGTGGGCATAGCCGTCGCTCTCCGGAGAGAAGCGCTTTTCGCCCGGCAGGGCGTCTCCCCTCAGAACGAGTATATTGCTGATACCCATAAACTTGAAGTCCTGGAGCTGGGCCTCGATAAGGTCGGCCCCGGCGCCGCCGCAGATAAGGTGGGGTACGACCTCCACCTCGGGGAATGCGGCCTGCACTGCGGCGCATACGGCGGTCTGGCTGATGCGCTTGCGGAGGAGGTGGCGGGTATAGCTTCCGTCTGCCCCGGGCCTGAATTCGTATTCGTCGCGGTGGCAGGTGACGTTGATGTATCTGGGCTTGAATTCCATCAGGGGGCGTATGCTGTCGAGGAGCTCGGCCTTGGTGATGCCCTTCAGGGGCGGGACTATCTCAAGCGAAGGGAAGGGTTTCATCTCAAAAACTCGTTTCGGTGGTAAAGATAAGATTTTTCCTTCAGAATCCGTGACTGTCACCGTACCGGTACGGAGTGGGTGTTCTTCACTTCGCCCATTACGAAGGAGCTGTTGAGGCCCCCGATGCAGTCCAGTTCCCCGAGTATTCTGAGAACGAACTGCTGGTACTCTTTCATACTTGATACGTAAACCTTCATCAGAAAGTCGTAATCTCCTGATATATTGTAGCATTCGCCTACTTCGTCCATAGTCTGCACGGCATCCATCAGGCGCTTTGCATTTTCATAGGTATGCTGCTTCATCTTTATGTAGCAGAAGGCGATGAATGAGCAGTCGAGCTTTTCCGCATCAAGCACGGCAACGCTCTTCTTGATGTATCCCTGCTCCCGCAGGCGCTTTATGCGCTCGAACACCGGAGTAGGCGAAAGGTGTACACGGGCAGCCACCTGCCTGTTGGTGAGGGCGGCGTCTTCCTGCAGGAGGCGAAGGATGGATAGGTCGGTTTTGTCGAGTCCGCTCATATCGTAAAAGAAAAAAATACTGGAATCGGGTCTCCGGTTCGGGGTTTTTGGAATGCCTGTTTAGTAATAAACGCAAAAATAGATAAATATTTCAAATTATTCAATGTTCTTGGATGCTATTTCTAAACCACCGACCTTTGCAAAAAGAAAATTCGTGATATGAGCGCACAAAACTATCGTCTTGAAACAATAGCCGTCCACGCAGGGCAGGAAAGGCCCGACCCTGCGTCCGACGCCCGCGCGGTACCTATCTACCAGACTGCATCATATGTGTTCCGCGACTCCCGGCACGCGGCCGACCGCTTCGCCCTTCGCGACCCGGGGAATATCTACGGTCGCCTTACCAACTCCACCCAGGCCGTGCTGGAAGAGAGGATTGCCGCCCTCGAAGGTGGCGTTGCCGCCCTTGCAGTGGCCTCCGGCGCCGCAGCAGTAACCTATGCCCTACAAAATATACTGGCCCCGGGAGACCATATAATCGCGGCCGACAATCTCTATGGCGGTACTTATAACCTTATAACCCATACTCTTGCCTCGCAGGGGGTGGAGAGTTCCATCGTGCATCTGAACGACCTTCAGGCGCTCGAAGCCGCCGTCAGACCCGAGACCAAGGTGATTTATGCCGAGACCTTCGGCAACCCCAATTCCGACGTGGCCGACTTCGAAGGCATAGCCGAAGCGGCGCATAGGCACAATATCGTATTCATAGTCGACAACACCTTCGCGCCCATCGTGATACGGCCCCTCGAACACGGCGCCGACATCGTGGTACACTCCGCCACCAAGTTCATCGGAGGCCACGGCAGTTCGCTCGGAGGCGTGATAGTGGACGGAGGCAGTTTCAACTGGAAGGCCGATCCGGATAAATACCCTTCACTTGCAAAGCCCGACCCCAGCTATCACGGAGCCATATTCGCCGATGTTGCGGGACCTGCGGCCTTCGTAACCCGCATACGCGCCGTCCTGCTGCGCGACACCGGCTCCGCCATCAGCCCCTTCAACGCCTGGATACTGCTTCAGGGGGTGGAATCGCTCCCGTTGCGCATTGAGCGCCATACGCAGAACGCATTGAGGGTTGTGGAATACTTGTCGTCGCACCCGCGCGTGGCCGGAGTGAACCACCCCTCGCTGCCCTCGCATCCCGACCACGCTCTCTATCAGCGTTATTTCCCGGACGGGGCGGGCTCCATCTTTACTTTTGAAATCAAGGGCGGGCAGAAAGAAGCCTGGCGCTTCATCGACAGCCTGCAAATATTCTCGTTGCTGGCCAACGTGGCAGACGTGAAGAGCCTTGTCATTCACCCATATACAACCACCCACTCGCAGCTGAGTCCGGAAGAACTGGCTTCCCAGCATATCACCCCGTCCACCATCCGCCTGTCGATAGGAGTGGAGCACATAGACGATATCCTTGCCGATTTGGGGCAGGCGTTTGAAAATATTGATTAAATTTGCACTGTCATGATATATCAGAATCTTACCGACCTTATCGGAAATACTCCTCTTCTGGAGGTGAGCGGCCTTGAGGGCCAGCAGGCGCGCATCGCGCTCAAACTTGAAAGGTACAATCCCGGCGGCAGCGTCAAGGATCGCATCGCCCTGGCGATGATAGAAGACGCAGAGCAGTCGGGTACGCTTGCCCCCGGCGCCACCATAGTCGAACCCACCAGCGGCAACACAGGAATAGGCCTCGCCTGGGTGGCGAAGGCCAAGGGGTACAAGACCATACTTACGATGCCCGATACGATGAGCGTCGAGCGCCAGGGCCTCCTCAAGGCCTTCGGGGCCGCCATCGTCCTTACCCCCGGAGCGGAAGGGATGAAGGGAGCGATAGCAAAGGCTGAGGAGATTCGCGACAACACCCCCGGCGCCGTAATCCTCGGCCAGTTCACAAATCCTGCCAACCCGGCGGCCCACGAGCGCACTACCGCGGCGGAAATCTGGCGCGACACCGAAGGCAAGGTGGACGTTTTCGTGGCGGGAATAGGTACCGGAGGCACCGCGAGCGGCACAGGCAAGGGCCTGAAGGCCAGAAACAAAGATGTGAAGGTCTTCGGCGTGGAGCCGGCGTCTTCGGCAGTCATAACCACCGGCGTCCCCGGGAAGCACAAGATTCAGGGCATAGGAGCCGGCTTTGTCCCCAAAACCTTCCTCAGCGAGTACGTTGACGGAGTGCTTACCGTTACCGACGACGATGCTTTCGAAGGCGCACGCCTGCTCTCGTCACGCCTCGGGCTCCTTGTAGGCATATCGTCGGGCGCAGCCTTCAGTGCGGCTTACGCCCTTGCACGAAAAGATGAAAACAGGGGCAAACTCATAGTCGCCCTGCTTCCCGACACCGGCGAGCGCTACCTTTCAACGCCTTTATTCGGATAAAAATGTTTACCTTTGCATTCAGCAAAAATGC
Organism: Bacteroidales bacterium; assembly: GCA_017444905.1. Taxonomy (GTDB): domain Bacteria; phylum Bacteroidota; class Bacteroidia; order Bacteroidales; family UBA932; genus Cryptobacteroides. The sequence continues at coordinate 7,793 of JAFSVP010000184.1, read as the reverse complement.
AAAGGATGAAACGTTTCTTTATTTCTGTACTGGCGGCGGCCTGCCTGTCCTTCCCTGCGGCGGCCGGTATTTTCAGCCCTGGCGACGGGGATATCATTTTTGACGTACGCGCAGGCATCAACGCGTCCAACCTTTATTTGAGCGGTCCGGCGGCCCGCGGCCTGCTCGGAAACCGGACGGTGGGTTTCAACGTGAGCGGGAACGTGTCGTTCCAGCTGGCCGAAGGCTTTTTTGTCCTAACCGGCCTGGGCGTGGAGTCCAAAGGCTCCCGCTCGTCGAAGAATCCTATGCACGGCGTCCAAGTGGATTATTTCCCGATTTACGCCACTCTGCCACTGGGCGTGTCGTTCCGTCCGCAGTACACCTACAGCACGAGCGGCTTCTTTGATATAGGGATATATGCCGGATACGGCATCGGAGGCAAGTGGAAAGAGCCTTCCGGCCTTTCCTTCCCGTATTTCGGAACGGCAGTCGAAAACATCGCGCAGCGTTGGGACGGAGGCGTCCGCCTCGGCATCGGCGCCTTCTTCGGCGAGCGTTTCCTGGCAGGCGTATATTATCAGCAGAGCGTCTTCAACGTCGCCAACGCCGACACCACCAGCCAGTACGGCAAACTCTTCAACAACACCATCTCCCTGCAGGTCGGAGTAATTTTCTGACGGACTGTTACTCGGTTTCCAGGAGGCCGTCGCGCATAGGGAGGCGGCGGTCGCAGAGAGCGGCGAGGGCCGGGTCGTGAGTGACGATTACGATGGTCTGGGCGAGAGTGTCGCGCAGGCTGAAGAAGAGAGAGTGGATTTCTTCCTTGGTGGCGGAGTCGAGGTTGCCGGTGGGCTCGTCGGCAAAAAGAACTGCAGGGCCGTTTACGAGGGCCCTTGCGATGGCCACCCTCTGCTGCTCTCCGCCTGAAAGCTCGGAGGGTTTGTGCCCTGCGCGACTTGAAAGGCCCACTCTGTCGAGAAGGCCGAGGGCGGCGCTTCGCGCGTCGGCCTTGCCGCGGCCGGCTATCATTGCCGGAATCATAATGTTTTCCAGCGCGGTGAATTCCGGGAGCAGATTGTGCGACTGGAAAACGAAGCCTATGTGGCGGCAACGAAAAGCGGCGAGAGCGTCGCCTTTCGCAAAGCGTGCGCTCCCGCCGAAGATTTCGTGTCCGTCTATGCTCAGGGTTCCGGAGTCGGGCGTCGAAAGAGTGCCCAGAATCTGAAGCAGGGTAGTCTTGCCGGCGCCGGAAGGACCCGTGACTGCGAGTATCTCAGCCTTCCGTACCTGCAGGCTCACGCCCTTAAGCACTTCCAGCGAGCCGAAGCTCTTGCGGATATTCGCAGCCTCGATTATCACAGATTGGGATTGTCGAGTTTCCAGTCGGAGACTGCGGGCACGATGCCGAGCTGCACGATTTCGTCGCGCATCTTGCAGAGGTGCTCGTATGAAGCCTTGAGGTCGGCCATCTCGGCCTCGGTGCCTTCGGGCTCGGTGTAGTGGACTCCTTCGGCGTCGATGACGGTGGGCATGGCCATCATTACGTTCTTGAAGCCAAGCTTGTCGTCGTTGACGTAGCAGCCTGCGGGCCAGGTGAACTTGTCGCCTCCCATCGCGGCCTCTATCATCTTGACGGCCTGGTAGGCAGGGCTCTGGAAGGAGCTGCGGCCGCGGAGCTTGATGATGTTGGAGCCGCCCTGTACGGTGGCGTGCTTGATTTCAGCCCATTTCTCGGCAGAGAGTTCCTTCTCGGAGAGGGGCGTGCCGTCGATGAGGGCCTTGCTTGCGAATACCGCCATGGCCTCGCCGTGGCCGCCGTATGTGCGGGCGTTGGTCACCTTGCACTGCTGTACGCCGAATTCGGCGGCAAGAGCCTCCTGGAGACGGGTGCTGTCGAGGGCTGCAAGAGAGGTGAGCTGGTTGGGCTTGAGGCCGGAATGGATGAGGGCGGTGAGGGCGGTGACGTCGGCCGGGTTGAAGATGACGACGACGTGCTTGACGTCGGGGCAGTACTTCTTGATGAGGTCGCCGAACTCGGCGGCGATACGGCAGTTGCCCTTGAGCAGGTCTTCGCGGGTCATTCCTTCCTTGCGGGGAGCTCCGCCGGAGGAAATGATGTATTTGGCATCCTTGAAGGCGGTCTCGGGATCGACGGTCCAGGTGACGTTGGCGCCTTCGAATGCGCAGTGGTAGATTTCCTCGGCCACGCCGTGAACGCCGGGCTCGAAAATGTCATAAAGGCAGATGTTGGGGGTGAGACCGAGCATAAGGGCGGTCTGCGCCATGTTGGAACCGATCATTCCGCCGGCTCCGACGATGGTCAATTTTTCGTTGGTAAGGTACTTCATATCCTAATAGTACATTAAAGTTCAAAAAGGCTTTTCAAAAGCGGCTCAAAATTACAAAATTTCTTGCATAATAAAAATTTGATTATATTTGCCCCGTTACAATACTATATGGCACTTTATCTACAAAAAGACCTTGATGACGACTATCACTCGCGCATAGGCGTCTGGCAAATTTCTGAATCTGAATCCGAGCTCCGCTCACTCACTTCCATACCTACCGACGAACTCGAGGAGATTTCATACATCAAGAGCGAGTCGCTGCGCAAGCAGAAGCTTGCCGTACGCGCGCTTCTGGACGTGATGTTCGAGGAGAAGGTGTACCTGAGCCACCACGATAACGGCAAGCCGTACATCGAAAACAACGCTATCAATATCAGCATCACCCACACCGACAAATACGTCGCAGTCATCCTGAACGACGTCGAGGAGGTGGGCATCGACTGCGAGTCGCTCGACCGCGACTTCAGCGCCGTCGAGAAGAAGGCTCTTTCCGAAGATGAAATCGAGGAGCTGGACGACGACGCCGACGACCGCCGCACCCAGCTGGCCATCTACTGGTGCGCCAAGGAGGCCGTTTACAAGAAGATGTCGCAGTACAAGGTCGATTTCGCCGAACAAATCGAAATCGAGGACTTCCGTCCCCGCAGCGAGGGCGAGCTCGAGGCTACCTTCATCAACAAGGACGGTTACGAAGAGGAACTGAATCTCGAGTATATGACCTTCGACCGCCACGTGCTGGTCTGGGTCTGCGGCGAGTAGCAGCCGGCTATTTCAGCCACTTTTCGGGGTCCTGTGGGGATTTCCCTTTCCACAGCTGGAAATGCAGCTGGGTTTCGTCGCACAGTGTCATCACCGAGCCTATGACCTGGCCGGTCTTGACCTTGTCGCCCGCCTTGACGCTTACCGAAGACAGTTTGCAGTAGAAGGTGAAGTACTCGCCGTGCTGGACGAGGACGCACTGGTTGTAGCCGGGAATTACGACTATCTGCTTCACGGTGCCGTTGAACACCGCTTTCGCGGGGGCTCCTTCCGGCACGGCTATGCCCACGCCGTTGTTGAAAGGCATCGTTACGCTGGTATAGACGGGGTGAGGATGCCTTCCGAAGCGCGACACCACCCTCCCGTCGGCGGGCCAGGGCAGCCTGCCCTTGTTGGCCGCGAACTCCCCTGAAAGGGCCTTGTCAATCTGCGTGCTGGTGGTCTTGCCGCCGGAAGTGCCCTTCCCGCCCTTGCCTTTCTTGCAGTCGTCGCCGTCCATCGCGGCCTGAATCATCTTTTCAATCTCGCGATTGAGCCTTTCCACCTCCCTGCGCTTGTCGGCAAGCTGCTTTTCGTACTTGCCCTTTTCTTTCTTGAGCTGGGAGATGAGCTCGCGCGAACGCTTCTCTTCCTTCTGCAGCTTGTCCAGCTCGCGGGCACGGTCGTCCCGGATGAGTTTTGCTTCGGCCCGAAGCGAGTCGAGCCTTGCCTGCTTTATTTCGAGGGTGTCGCGCTCCGCGATGATGGCCCCTGCCTGACGGTTCATTCGCGAAGACAGGTCCCTGAGGTAGGAAAAGCGCCGGAGGCCCTGGGCTATATTGTCGCTGGCGAGTATGTACATATACCACATGCGAGGGTCGCGGTTGCGGTAGGCGGTATTTACGAGTCTGGAATATTGGCTGGTGAGAGTGTCGAGCCGCTCCTGTAGCCTCGCCACTTCGCGCCTCGTGGTGCGCACGCTGTCTTCGATAAGAGATAGTTCGCGCTCGCTCTCTCGCAGGAGCTCGCGCCTTGCGGCGCTTTTTTCCTGCAGCAGGCTCAGGCTCGTGGCGGCGGAACTGCTGCGCTTGCCCACGTTGCTGATTTGCTGCTCGAGAATCTTTATGTCTTTTTCAAGCTTTGCCTTGCGCTCCTTGCTTGCCGATACGTTCTGGGCCCCTGCGCCCGTGCAATGTGCAAGGAGCAGCAGGACGGAGGCCGTTATACGGATTGTACGGGACAGGAATGACGCTTTCATTGCTTTTTGCTTTCGGCGAGGTTGCGGTAGTATGTTGCAAGGTCGGTCTCCCCGAGGCTCTCGAGGACGGTGGCGTAATGATCCAGAATCTCGTAGTGGGTGTTGCCTCCGCAGATGATGGCGTGCTTGAAGTAGGGCTTTGCCAGGGCAGGCTTCTTCAATTGGAAGAGTATCCATCCGCAGGTGTCGAGATAGGTAGGGTTGTCGGGCTCCTTGGCAACGGTGGTAAGGCTCATGTCAAGGGCCTTGCGCAGTTTCTTGCGCTTGAGGCTCAGGAAGTAGGCGTAATTGTTCAGCACCGGGCAGTAGTCAGGGGCTATTTTCAGGGCCTGGTCGTAAATCTTGAACGCTTCTTTCTCGCGGCCCATCGAGTGCAGGCTGTCGCCTATGATGCCTAGGTTGGAAACGACGGTGGCGGAGTCGGAGGGGTTGAGGTCGATAATCTTCTTTGCCGCGTCTATGACCGACTGGTGGTCTTTGCGGTAGGCCGAGAGTTCAAGCTTGAGCTGCCAGGCCTCGCTGCATTCCGGCTCCACCCCTGTGAATACGGCGGCAAGGGAGTCGATGCGCGGAAGCAGGCTCTCGAAGGTCCTGACGTCGAAGTTGCCGAGCGCCCCCCTGAGGACCTTGTTCTTCACTTCGCCGGTGACGGTCTCGTCGTGAACGATGCTGCCTAGAGTATTGAAGAAGCCTTCGTAATCGCGGCGGAGCCGGTATGCGTCGGCCATTATGCTGAGAGTGTAGAAGTTGCGGTATTTGCGTGGATTGATTGCTGCAAGTTCTTCGAGGAGCCCGGAAGCCCTTTCGCTGTCGCCGGTGTGGACGTAAAGGCCGGCGAGTTCTTCTTTATAGGTTACGTTCGAAGGGTCCAGCCTGGCGGCTTCGCCGATGCGGGAGATGGCTCCGCCGAAGTCTCCCCGGGCGATGAGACACATCCCGAGGTAGTACTGCAGGGCGTCGTTGCGTGACGCTGAGAGGCTGTCCTGGGCCATGAGCAGGGCCTCGGCTTCGGCAGGCCGGCCTTCGGAAATGAGATTCACCGCCTGCACTATCGCGTCGTCAATGTCAACGTCGTCCTGAGCCCTTGCCTGAGTAAGGAAAGCGAGCGCCAGCAGAAGGATAGCGAGTTTCTTCATATGTTTGCTATATTATTGTTTTTTTGTCTATTTTCGCATCATTTTCCAACAATTCCAGGACCGCGTGCAACTTTTCGGAGACAAAATGCATCTATCAGAACGGATAGAGAAAGCCAGGCAAGGCGACAGGCGTGCACAGAGGCTTCTGTACGACGCGCTCTCCGACAAGATGTTTGCAGTCTGTCTGCGGTACATGGGAAACCGCAGCGATGCGGAAGACGTACTGCAGGACGGGTTCGTAAGCTTGTTTACCAAACTTGACAGCTATTCGGGTGATGGGTCTTTTGAAGGATGGGCCCGTAGGATCTTTGTCAATACTGCACTGATGCACCTTCGGAAGTCCGACGTGCTGAAGGGGAGCGAGGACGTGGATGCGGCATTCGACATCGAAGCTCCCACCCCGCAGGCGGATGGCGACCTTGGATACAAGGAGCTGCTCCGTCTGATATCGGAACTTCCTCCCGGGTTCAGGACGGTCTTCAACCTCTACGTGGTCGAAGGCCTCTCCCATAAGGAGATAGCCGAAGAGCTGGGCATTTCGGAGGTGACTTCCCGTTCGCAGCTTCTGCGGGCGAGGGCCATATTGCAGGAAAAGATAAAGGATTTGAAAAAATAGGCATTTATGCAGGACAATTGGCAGGAATACGACCGACAGCTAAGGTCGGCGCTGGAAGACGCCGGGGTGAAAGCTCCCCGGAGGGTCTGGCGTGCCGTGTCCTCAAGGCTGGATGAAGGCAAGGAAGGCAAGGGCGGATGGTTCTCCGCTCCTTTCTTCAGGTTCTCCGTGCCGGTCTTTGCCGCGGTGGCAGCCGTGGTGGTTGCCGCCATACTCCTGAAGCCTGCATTCAATACTGAAAGGCCCTTGCAGGGCCCTGCGGTGGCCGAAGTGCAGCCCGTCGTTCCTTCTGACGAAAGCAGCTTCGATGCCGCCGTGCAGGCCGGGCAGCCTGCGGAAGCTGTGGATGCAGAAGCCGTTTCTTTCGGAGAAGGCCTTCTTGCTGAAGCTGCGGTTCCTGCTTCCGGCGGAGTGCGTCCGGATGCTTCCGGCGAACTGTTTGCAGCCGCTTCCGGCCCGGGAAAATCCGTATCGAAAGATGCTGCCGCCAGCGGCTCCCGGAAGAATGCTCCCTCAAGCGGCCCGGGTAATACCGGCCTCGGTGTGAAGCCCGGTACGGAAAGCCCTGCTGCTGGTTCTGAGAGAGTGCCGGACACCTGTGACGCCGATGCATCCTCCGTCCAGTCCGGTTTCGCCGAAGATTCTGCTGCAGCCCCGGCAGGCACACGCCCCGCCGCAAGGCCTGAAGTCCCTGCCGTTGAAGAAGACAATTCCGCCATCTGGGCCCGGATTGAAGCGTCGGAAGAATCCTTGTCGCAGAGACCGCGTCTCAGTGCCCTTTACGCACAGGGCGGGCTTGGCGGCAACGATTCCAATCTCCGCTATTCCGGCTCCGGCATAAGCCATATGGCTCCCGGCGGCGGCTCCGAAGATGCAGGAATAAGCGAGGCGAGCCTTTCTACCTACGGAGTGCCGTTTACCGTCGGTCTTGGCGCCCGGGTGGCCCTGGGTCCGAAGCTCTCGCTGGGCTCCGGCCTGGAGTATTCGCTGCTTACGCGCACGTTCACGGGTTCATATATCAGTTCATCCAGCGTATATGAGGGTTCCATAAGGCACACTCTGCATTATGTCGGCATCCCCGTGAATGCCTACTGGCAGCTTTTCGGCAGTTCCGACGGCCTCTTCTCGCTCTACGCCTGGGGCGGCGGTACGGCTGAAATCTGCGTGGGCAATTCCTACAGGCTTATGGACACTGGCCTGAAAGTGCGCGACGCAGCCGGGTCGTTCCAGTTCTCGGCAGGCCTTGGCGCTGGAGTGGAATTCCGCCTCTCGGACAAGCTGGGGCTCTATATCGACCCTTCCGTGAGATATTATTTCCACGGAGCCCAGCCAAAGTCGCTGCGTACCGACAAGCCGCTGATGTTTACGGTCGATGCCGGTCTTCGCTTCAGGCTCTAGAAGCCTGAGGCTCTTGTTCTTTTCGCTATATCTCATTATCTTTGGGCCGCAATTCCGGGGTGTGGCGCAGTTGGCTAGCGCATCTGGTTTGGGACCAGAGGGTCGTGTGTTCGAGTCACATCACCCCGACAAAGGCTTGTATTTCACAATCTTATGGTGGCCCGGAGGAATCATTCCATTGACCTTGTAAAGTTCTTCGCCGCAATCCTCATTACCAACAGCCATATGGAGGATTTGTATCCCGGCGTCTTTTCCAATCTGGCGATGGGCGGGGCAATAGGCGACGGCCTGTTCTTCTTCTGCTCGGGCTTCCTGCT
>JAFSVP010000183.1 GCA_017444905.1 Bacteroidales bacterium | reverse complement strand
GGCGGAAAGAGCATCATCGCCTTCGCTTCGCGCACCAACAAGGGCAAGAACAAGATTGTTTCAAGCATCAATCCCGGCGGCGGTATAGTTACGCCCCGCGCCGACGCGCACTGGGTGGTGACTGAATACGGAGCCGTCGACCTCTATGGCCGCAGCCTTCAGGAAAGGGCTAAATTACTTATTTCCATAGCCCACCCCGACGACCGCGAGATGCTCGAGCGCGAAGCCTTCGAACGCTTCGGCCCGCATTTCCGCTTCGGAATGTAATACTCTTTAAAGAAGATTAATTCTGGAAGGACGTGGCGAGAGCTTCGTCCTTCTTTTTGTCTTCAAGGGCAAGGGCTTTGAGCGCGCCGTCGCCGGATTCGATTTCACGAAGAGCAAGACGGTAGTATTCAAGGCCTTTAACCATATCGGAGGAAGTGATACTGTAGCCTCTTCCCTGATATTTGGGGTTTCCGCCGACAAGGGCCGCTTCCAGAGTGAAAGCGGCTTTTTTTATGGCCTCGTGCATAGCCGGGTTGAATATTTCAGGCTCAAGAGTGTCAGAAAGGCACTTGGAAGTGCGGCGGTCGCGGCTCTTCCACTTCTCACCGTCGCGGCGAAGGCCCCAGGACTTCAGCATTACTCCGGGAATAAGGCGCGACTGCCCTGCCTCGCCTTCTACAAGGTACGAAAACGGGAAGGCGGAAGTGTCGGGATGCGAACTGTGCTTGCCCATCACCAGGCTGTGGGCGCCTATCCTTGCAGGCCAGGCCAAATACGCACCGGAGGCGGTCTTTACGCCCTTTTCGCATATTCCCCAGTGGACGGGGCCGGTCTTGTAGAGATGATTGCTGAAATTGGTGCCGGAGCCGGCGTTGAAATATGAATATACGCCTCCGATAAGCAGGCTCGATTTATGGTGTGACACGGTGAAGGGCCCTGCAATGATTGCGCAGGCCTCACCCTTCTCGAAGTGGCAGTTTGAGAAGATGAGTGACTCTTCAGCGCTGAAGCCGCAGTCGATGCGTGACGCCTGCCCTACGAAGCAATCTTTAAGCTGCGAGGCTCCGTCGATATGCGAGCCTTCAGCGAAGACAAAGCCCTTGGCAATCACGGAAATGCCTGTGAATGAAGGCGCTTCGGCGCTGCTTGAAATTGTTCCGTTCTCAAGAAGCGAGGCGCCTTCAAGCCTTGCAAACGGGCCGACATTCACATTGCGCATGGCGCCGCAGCGGCGCACTGACGCCCCTTCGCCTATCTCCATTACTTCGGGAAGGCATTCGGGAATTTCCTGTGCCCTGCGGCCCAGGGCTGTGTCAAGCGCCTCCTGCCAGTTAAGGCCCGTGTGCATCACTACGCTCCTGCTTCCAGTCTCGTCAAGCACGCTCACGCTGCGTCCGATGCCGAAATCAGCTCCGGCAGTGTATTCCAGAAGGCCTATATCTTCCAGCGTACAGGAGGCTCCAATGCGGATTCGTCCTGCAAAATGTACGCGTTTAACAGCTTCTGCGCTGAAGCCGGGAGCCACTTCTACAAGGTCCCAGCCGGTGCTGCTGCAGCCCTGTGCTTCGAGGGTTGCGATTTCTGAAGGAGCTAGCTTGCGGAATGCTGACATCATCGGTAAATATAAATTATCTGGCCAATCCGGAGGGCGTCGCTCCGCAGGTGGTTCCACTGTTTGAGCTGCTTGACGCTGGTATGGTAGCGGGAGGCTATGCCGCTCAGGGTGTCGCCGCTCTTCACCTTGTATTCAACCCGTCCGCCCGAGGAGGCGGCGCCGGAGGCGATGTCTTTGAGTATCCTGTCGGGGAGGTATTCGGAGGCCTTGTGACGGTAGAGGCTGTCGGGGTCGGCGGCGAGCCAGGCCGGGCTCCAGGAATAAGGCACAGTAACGGTGCACACGCCCGCGCTTCCGGGGATTATATCGTTGTAGTACTTGGGGTTAAGGAAGCGGAGGTCGTCGAGCGGGACTCCCACCACCTCGCTTATCTGCTTGAAGTGCAGGTTACGGCGGACTTCGAAAGTGTCGGTCTGCGCCGGGGCTCCGACCTTTGCGGGGAAGATGCCGTATTCCCTGCTGTATTCGAAGGCGTACATAACTCCCACGAAGGCAGGCATATAGCCCCTGGTCTCGCGCGGGAGGTATTCGTACACCGACCAGAAGTCGCGCTTGCCTCCGGCCTTGCGTATGGCCTTGTTGACGTTGCCGGCCCCGCAGTTGTACGCACTCACGGCCAGAGGCCAGTCGCCCAGCATTGCGTAGAGGTCGCGAAGATACCTCGCAGCGGCGTCGGACGCCTTCTCGACGTCGAAGCGCTCGTCTATGTAAGAATTAATCTCAAGGCCGCAAGAACGGGCTGTGCGGTACATGAACTGCCATATTCCGCAGGCTCCGGCACGCGAGGTGGCGGTGTTCTTCAGCTTCGACTCCACTACCGCAAGGTACTTAAGCTCCAGCGGAAGCGAGTAGCGCCTCAGCGCCTCTTCGAATATCGGGAAATAATACTTCGCAAGCCCGAGCACGTCGGGCATATAGGCCGCCCTCTTCTCGGAGTAGAGTATCATGTAGTTCTTTACTATGTCGTTGAAAGGCAGCGAGAAATAAGGGTTCAGGGCGCTCAGGCGGCGCATCATCTCTTCGTTGCTCACTTCGGAGGTAAAGCGTACCGCATCCATATCGTACGACTCCGGGGTGGCCGACGGACTGAAGTGGGCCCTGTACCAAAGGGCGAGGAGGCTGTCGGTCTGCTCAGGGGTGAAGTCCATCGGGCGCGGGGCCGTGGAGGGCTCGTCGTTGCCCTCTTCCAGGGCATCCTTCATGGAAAGCAGGCCGTTGGCTGCCCTCAGGCTGTCGATAATCCTGTCAAGCGAGTCTTTCTGCCGGCGAAGGCGCGCGTTCTCGGCGTCGAGCCTCTTCATCTCCGCGTTCCGGAGCAGCTGGGCTTCCGCCGTAACGGGCGGGAGCAGCAGGAGCAGCAGCGGGGCAAGGATGAGGGCAAATCTTTTCATACGGGGAACTTGCGTCAGAATCTCAGCCCGAGGCTCAGCCCGAAGGAGGGAGAAGGGTTCAAGGCATACTGGTCGGCGGGAGGAAGGACGGTGGGCGTGATACTCAGGGCCATATCGTCGACGATTTCGAAGTCGTGCATATAGGAAAAGACGTTGGCGTCTATCACCTGCAGCAGGTAAACCGCCGCGAGGGCCAGTAAGGAGTAGTCGCGGTAGCGGCGGAAGACGTCGCGGTAGTAGAGGGCCTGGTCGGCCGTTATGGGACCGGTGTACTCCGTCTCCTTGTTGGTGGCCTCCTTGTAGATGCGCCGGTAGCGCTGGTAGTTGATATTGTTGGTGTCGTAGAAGTAGTAGGCTACGCCCATGCCTCCGAGGTAAATCGGAATCTTCCAGAATTCGCCGTTGTAGGCCTGCCCGAGTCCGGGGCAGAGGAGCGAGAAGAGCGTGGCCTTGCCGGGGAGTGGGTATTTGTCTGTCTTGTAGCTGATTACGCCGTCGAAGTGAGTGGCCCAATAGGCCACTCCGGCACCTATGAAGCAGTATTTGGCAGCGTCGTGATTGCCCTGGGTATTGAGATAGATGCCGGCGCCTAAGCTGCCGAGTATGGTGGAATATACTATGGGCAGCTTCCAGTACTGCTTGTTGTAAATCTGCTCGCCTCCCACGAACACGAGCGACCCGGCGAAAAGGGTGCCGATTTTCAGTTCGTTCTTGTGCGAGAGGCCTCCGAAATACTCCTTGAATGAGAAGAGAACGTCAACCGAATCCTTTGAGCTGGCCTTGTCGTCGTTGTACTGCTGCTGGAACGCATCCTTCTTGAACTGGGCGGAGGCGTTGACGGCGAGCAGAGCGAGGACGATGGCTGCAAGGATTCTTCTCATCGGGCTTCGAGAGCGGTCAAAAAGCGTTCCACTTCTTCGTCGGAAGAGAATCGTATGGTTATCGAACCCTTGCCCGACGCATTGCGGCGCACTGTCACGTCCTTGCCGAGAAGCCGCGTCATACAGTCGGAAAGGCGCCCGTAGCATTCGGAAAGGGGCGCTTCGGCGGAAGGTGCGGCAGGGCCTGGGGCAGGCAGGCTGAGCTTGCCGTCCCGCATTCCGCGAACCATATCTTCAAGTTCGCGAACAGAGAGACGGCCGGTCACCACGAGGTCGCAGAACTTCTCCTGAATGGCGGGGTCCTCGATTCCGAGCAGGACTTTTGCGTGGCCGGTGCTGACGAGGCCAACCTTGAGGTCGTGCTGCACCTTGGGAGGGAGATTGAGGAGCCTCAGGGAGTTGGTGACGGTGGCCCTCTTCTTCCCCACTCTCAGGGCCAACTGCTCCTGGGTGAGGCTGCATTCGTCCATCAGGCGGCGGTACCCCATAGCTACTTCGATGGGGTCGAGGTCCTGACGCTGTACGTTCTCGACGATGGCCATTTCGAGCATTCCCTGGTCGTCGGTCTCGCGAACGTAGGCGGGGACGGTGGTCATCCCGTTCATGCAGCAGGCGCGGAAACGGCGCTCGCCGCTGATAATCTGGTAGCGGTCTGGGGCCGTGCGGCGCACGGTTATGGGCTGTATGAGGCCGAGGGCCTTGATGGATGCGGCCAGCTCTTCGAGGGCCTCGCGGTCGAAGTCCTCGCGGGGTTGGAAGGGATTGGCCTCGATGCTGCTTGCGGGGATGCGGAGAATGTCGGCGTCGGGAGCCGTGCGGGCTCCTGCAACCTCCTTGTTTATGTATCCGACGGGGGCGCGGAGCAGGTCGGCTCCGGAGGCTCCTCCTATCAGGGCGCCCAGGCCCTTGCCCAGGCCTCTTGGTTTGGAACTCATTTGGTGACGGGGGTTTCGCCGTTGCGCTCGAGCACTTCGGACGCAAGGCTGAGGTAATTGGACGAGCCGGAGCAGGCAATCTCGTAAAGCAGTATGGGCTTGCCGTGGGATGGAGCCTCGCTCAGGCGTATGTTGCGCTGGATTACGGTATTGAACACCAGGCTCTTGAAATGCTCGCGAAGCTCGCCGAGCACCTGCTGGTGGACCTTGGTGCGGCCGTCGAACATAGTGACCACGAACCCTTCGATGGTGAGCGCAGGGTTGAGCCCGCTGTTGACTATGCGTATGGTCTGGAGCAGTTTGCCCAGGCCTTCGAGGGCGAAGAACTCAGGCTGTACGGGTATGAGCACCGAGTCGGAGGCGGTGAGGGTGTTCACCGTGATCAGGCCCAGCGACGGGGAGCAGTCGATGATGATGTAGTCGTAGTTGCCGCGGATGGGCTCTATGGCCTTTTTGAGGGCGAGCTCGCAGCCCTCGGAGTTCACCATCTCTATTTCGAAGGCTACGAGGTTGATATGCGAGGGGATGAGGTGAAGGCCGGGCATCTCGGTCTGGACGAGGACGTCATCTACCGAAATGGCGCCCTCCATCAACTCGTAGAGGCTGCGGTGACGGTCGTCGTCGGGCGAGAAATTAAGCCCCGAGGTGGTGTTGGCCTGAGGGTCCGCGTCAATTACGAGAACCTTCTTCTCAAGCGCGGCCAGAGAGGCCGCAAGGTTTATGGCAGTGGTGGTCTTCCCTACTCCTCCCTTCTGGTTTGCTACTGCTATGACTTTTCCCATATTTTCTCTGAATTATGCAAAAATACTAAATTTTTCGTAAGTTTGCGATATGACAGACTGGTATTTTATCCTCAATCCCCGGGCCGGTTCTGGCAAGACCATGTCGGAGTGGGAAAAGGCCGAAAAGATGCTCTCGGCGGCCGGTGTCAGTTTCACCGCGGTACATACTGTCCGCAAGGGACATGCAGCCTCGCTGGCGGCCGAAGCGGCCGCCTCCGGATACCGCAGAATCGTGGCCGTGGGGGGCGACGGCTCGGTTCACGACGTCCTGCAGGGCATAGCGTCGTGGTGTGCAGAGAACGGAGTGGATTCATCGTCCTTCACCATGGGAGTGATTCCGATAGGCTCAGGCAACGACTGGATAAAGTCGCTGGAAGTGCCGCACGACCTCGAAAGGTGGTGCGGATGATAGCTTCCGGCACCACGGCTCCTATGGACCTCGTAAGCGTGCGGCTCAGTGAGGGCAGCGTGGTTTCGTATATGGCCAACGTTGGCGGGACGGGGTTTGACTCGCACGTGTGCGAGAGGGTGAATGCCCAGAAGGAGGCAGGGAAGAGAGGCCGCAGGATATATCTCAACGCACTGATTCACACTATTTTCAATATATCGTCGGTGAATCTGAGGGTGGTTGCCGACGGGCGCGACGTGTTCGAAGGCCCCTGCTATTCGATAGCGCTGGGCAACGGCAAGTACAGCGGCTCCGGTATGAGGCAGGTGCCCCTTGCAACCATCGACGACGGCCTGCTCGACTATATGATAGTGCCGAAGGTGAGCGTGACGCGCATCCTTCAGGAGATTCCCCGCCTGTTCAGGGGCAACGTCCACAAGTCGCCCACCGTCATTTCAGGAAGGTGCCGCTCGCTTATGATTCTGCCCCTCGACAGCGCATCGGCCGACATCGTGGAGCTCGACGGCGAGATTGCCGGCACTCTTCCTCTCGCAATCGAGATGGACGGGAAGATGATTCAGGCCGTAGCGCCGGGCAAGACGGAGTAAGCAGGCGGCGGTTGCAGGGAGTCTCAGGGCTGTCCGGCAGACTCCGGTTCGGATTGTATGCCGGGCTGATGGCTGCCGATTCTGTCTCGCATTACATTTTCAGCCTGTACTGAAGATGCAGTTCGCCCCTGGAGGGTTTGCCTCCGGGAGTCCAGGGGTATGAGGTATAAGAGAGGCGGAAGCAGAGGGAGTGGCTGATTCTCAAGCGGTTTTCACTGGCGTTTGCAGGAGGGCGGAGCGTGAAGCAGCCGACGAGCGAAAGCGCGAATCCCCTGCCGTAATATGCCGGGACGTTGAAGCTCCCCGGGACGTCTCTCTCATACACGTAGATGCGGTCGTTCCAGTTGTCGATGCGAAAAAGAGTCCAGCGAAACCAAGACTTTAGTTCAGACCTTGTAAATTGCGGATTGTAAGAAAGTTCTGTGTTCATAAGCCACGCCACTCCGCTGCATTTTACGAAGTCGCCCCGGGCCGAGGCCTCGAGGGCCCCGAGAGTGGCCTTCAGCTCTCCCCTCGCTTCAAGGCGGAGGGCTCCGGGTGCGGTCCAGTCTGCATTCAGGGCACCGCCGTGTTTTGCAGCGAGACGAAGCGAAGGCGCCAAATTCAGCGTTCCTGAAGTGAAGGAAGGCTTATATTTCAATAGTATCCGCTGCTGCTTTCCGGAGGCTGCGGCTACGGCATCCAGCGTGGGCGCGCCCCAGCCGGCAAGAAGTTCGGGGCTGGCTCCTTCTCCCCTTATAAGCACTGATACCTTGTGTCCGTAAGAGGGTACTGCAAGAAAGCCCAGATTGTATCCGAGTCTATCGGCAAAGGGCCTGCCGGCGTATTTGTTTTCCGCTTCCGCGCCGAGAGGGCAGGATATTTCGCCGGAAAGGCTTGCACCCTTGAGGCTTAACTTGAAGTCGACGGACGCTGCACTGCCGTTCCAAAGGGCTCCGGCTGTGAGCTTCAGCGTGCTGAAGGATATGCTTGCAATGGGCTTACGGGTGATAGCCGACCAGGCGGCGCCAAGTGTGAATTTGCCGGCTTCCACTTCTACGGCCGCGCCGAGGTGCCCCGGTGAGTAGGAGCCTGTGGCGGAGAATCCCGTAGGGTTGCGAATGAAGGAACTTATGCTGCTATAGGGAGATACGCTGAATCCGCTCCATTCAGAGAGCCCCTGCCCGAAGCGGGCGTTGAAATGTCCTATTATGAGTTTGCCGAGCTTCAGGCCCAAAAGGCCTCCGCCCTCGGGCCTGCCGTAAAGGGCAGCGCCCATCGTACCCGGGAAGGCCTTTGCGCCGGAAAGGGTGCTCCGTGCCGACCAAAAGGCCTCCGCCCTCTCGCCGAGCGAGGCGTGATAGCGGAATCCTCCGGCAATTGAGTATGTGGCACTATTGCCGGAGCCTGTTGCTTTGGCATTCGAGGCTGAGTTCGAGATGGCGGGGGTTGCGGCTTTTGAGCCGTTGTCCGAAGCAAAGGCGGCTATGGTTTTAGCACTGGAGCTGAAACTCGATGCCGAGCTGGCGGGCCCTGACGATTCCTGCTCCAGCCTCCCCTGCCCGTTCAGCGTAAGTTCCTGATGGAAGCGGAGGTACTCTTTGCCACCGGAGCGAATTTCACCTCCGAGAGTCGTAAAGTGCTTCAGGGCATCGGCATAATCCTTTCCGAACCCGTCTATCAGCGAGAGCTCGGTGTAAGAGAGTACCGGCCCCGTGCGTTCCCGCCAGTCAAGCAGGGATGCGGCCTGGAAGGCGCTCAGAAGCCCTGAGGCTATCAGCCTGGAGCGGCCGGCGGTGTTCAGGTTCAGGGGGTGCGAGGCAAGGGTGCTGAAGCGTTCGAGCGTGCTCTCGTCGAGGCTCTCAAGTTCGGAGGCGCCGCTGATTACGAGGACGGCCCGTTCGAAGTCGGGTCCGGCGTCAGGACGGGATGCAGGGACTTTTCCGGTGTCAGGAGCGGATGCGGGACGGGGTTCGGAGAAGTTTCCAGTGTCAGGAGCGGATGCGGGACGGGGTTCGGAGAAGTTTCCGGCGTCAGGAGCGGCAAGGACTGCTAAGAGCAGCGCCGCAAGAAAAAAAGTATTCATAGTTCAGTTTCAGGAAGCAGTTATCAAATGGCTTCCACGGCGGGGTGCAAGATACAGAAAAATTTACTACTTTTGCATGTTATGGAAAAAATCACTCTTCACGACAAGACTTTCCGTCCGTTCATCCCCTCCGCGCGCATCGAGGAGGCCATCGACAAGGTGGCGGACGAGGTCAACCGCGACTTCGAGGGCGGCGAGACAGTCCCTATGGTGCTCTGCGTCCTGAACGGCGCCATCATGTTCACTGCCGAGCTCCTCAAGCGCTTGAAATTCAACTGCGAACTCGTTTCCATCAAGCTCTCTTCCTATCAGGGCACCCACTCCACCGGCACGGTGCTGAACCTTCTGGGGCTCACCGGCGACGTGAGAGGGCGCACCGTGATTATCTGCGAAGACATTGTCGACACCGGCAACACAATCATTGCCCTTCGCGATATGCTGCTCGACAAAGGCGCCTGCGACGTGCGCATCTGCACTATGCTGATGAAGCCCGACGTGTACGACAAGCCGGTAAAGCTCGATTACGTGGGGATTGAGATTCCGAACGCCTTCATTGTGGGCTACGGGCTTGATTACAACGAGCTTGGCAGGAATTACAGGGATATTTACGTACTTGACGAATAATGAAATACTACATTCTTTTCGGGCCTCCCGGGGCTGGCAAGGGCACCCAGGCCGGAGCCATCGCTGAAAAATACAATCTGCGTCACGTTTCCACCGGAGCGCTGCTTCGTTCCGAGATTGCGGCAGGCACTGCCCTCGGCCTTGAAGCCAAGGCTCTGATAGACGCAGGAAACCTTGTTCCCGACAGCGTAGTGGAGGGGATGATAGAGCATCTGTTCGACACAGTCCGCGACTGCAGCGGATTCCTGCTCGACGGCTTCCCCCGCACCGTGGCGCAGGCCGAGGCTCTCGATCGTATGCTGTCGGCCCGCGGCGAAAGCCTTGAAGGAGTCATTTCGATAATGATTCCCGACTCCGTAATCCGCGAGCGTATCGCCGGAAGGGCTGCAGTTGAAGGCCGCGCCGACGACGCTTCGGAGGCCACCATCAGCAACCGCATCGCCACCTATCACGCCCAGACCGAGCCCCTCGTCGATTTCTACCGCAAGGCAGGAAAGTATTTCGAGGTCCAGGGCTATCCGGGCAGCATCGAGGAAGTGCGCGAAAGGGTTCTGGCACTCGTGGAATCCATCTAAGCCCCGATGGCCGCACGCAAGGAGGATGTGTCAGCCCTCTGCGGCAAGCTAATTGAGGATGCCCGCAGGGGCGTCTTCAAGCCGGTCTACGTGCTGATGGGCGACGAGCCTTATTATCCCGACCTCGTATGCTCCGCTATCATTGATAACTGTATCGACGAGTTCGGCAAGGATTTCAACGAGACCATCTGTTTCGGCGCGGACGTAACTCCCGATATGGTAATTACTTCGGCGCGTCGCTACCCTATGATGGCCGACCGTCAGCTTGTGGTTGTGAAGGAGGCGCAGATGATGAAGGGTATTGAGGAGCTCGCCTCGTACTGCGAGGCTCCCCTGGAGTCCACGGTACTCGTGCTGCTTCTGCACAATGCTACTCTGGACAAGCGCCGCGCACTATACAAAATAGTGTCGAAAGTAGGCGCCGTGGTGGACAGTCCGGCCCTGCGCGATTACGAGATTCCCTCCTGGATTAATTCATATTATGCGTCCAGGGGCCTTAGGATAGAGCCTGCAGCCGCTTCGCTGCTTGCTGAATCGGCCGGCACCGACCTTTCGAGGATTGCGGTCGAGACCGACAAGCTCCTGAAGAATCTTCCCGAGGGCGTGAAGTCGGTGAGCGTGCAGGACATAGAGACTAACGTAGGCATCTCGCGTCAGTACAATGTATTCGAACTCAACAAGCTGCTCTCGCTGCGCAATGCTTCCCGGGCGCTCGTCGTGGCCGGAAGGCTAGGCAACGAGGCGAAGTTCCAGATGCCGGCGGCAATCAGCGCCATGTACACTCATTTCTACCGCATCCTGCGCTACGGCATCCTGCTTTCGCAGGGCGGAAGGCCTTCTACTGCCGATATATCGGCTGCGCTGGCGGGCGTGCATCCGGCATTCTACAAAGAGTACGACCAGGCCGTGCGCAACTACCCCGTGCCCAAGGCGATGGCAGTGATTTCGCTGCTCTGCGACTTCGACTACCGCGCAAAGGGCGGCGACGGCGAGGTGGTGTCTCCCGCCGAGCTGATGGTGGAGCTTACGGCCCGCATCCTGAACGTGTAAGGAGCCGCCGCCGGGATTTGCGGGATTCGTTTTTTTTGCATAATTTCGCGCCGTGATTGCGGATATGCCGCTTTCACGCTTGTATTCCGGGGCTGTTTGGTTTTGACAGCAATGATCACGGAAGGTAAGCACGCCGGGAGTAGGCAGCTGGCCCGTTAATCCCAGATGTCAAAAAATCAGTAGGCAACTACAACTATTCATACGCTTGCTAATCTCCAAGAGATGAGGCATTAATCAGTGCCGCCAAGGCTGCGGCGCTGACGTATATCCCCCCGGCTTTACGCCGCTTCAGTCCGGATCAGGGGGTATCATTCAAAGCGGATGCACGGGGCCGCCGCCTCCACGCCCCGCCAAGATTCAGAGG